>CAJAWH010000044.1 GCA_903945605.1 uncultured Methylococcaceae bacterium
ATCGTTTGCTTTTCTTCGCGGCCAGAGCCAATGAAGTGGAATACTTGATCACCCAACGGTTTAGGGTCGCGTGATCAACGATTACACGTCTTTCTGCCAATATTTCTTCCATATCCCGATAGGACACACCGTATCGAACATGGAAAAACACGGCATACAGAATGACATCTTTCGGATAGTGCGCGCCTTTGAAACTGATCATAGCTCAAAAAAATCGCAGGATTCTAGCCCAGGCTGCTAAAATTTGCGACACAACCGGATTTCCGTATTGATTCAGGCACAAACCCACTAAGGCCAAACCAGAATGGCTGGTATAAACTTCGGTTTCGGATTGTTCGAGGATAAAATGTTTCATGGCTCACTCATCGGGTGAAATTGCATTGAGCCTATTTTATAAAATTATACCTTTTAAATCATGTACATGGCGGTGTTTTTGTGATTTAAAGTCACGGATTCAGGTGTTAGTTACATTAGTCAAATACTGAAAGCTATGATTAGCATCTTTGAAGCCGATTTATCAAATCCACTTCATGCCGAAGCGACTATAAACCTATTAAATCACTATGCACAGGATGCAATGGGTGGTGGGCAAGAGCTGTCCCAATTTGTAAAGGACAACTTGGTCAACGCACTAGCAGGCCGTAAGGCAATTCATGTGGTATTGGCTTTTGATGAAAAAAAACCTGTAGGCCTTGCGATTTTGATGGAGGGCTTTTCCACTTTTGCGTGTATGCCCTTATTGAACATCCACGATTTGGTGGTGTCCAGTGAATACCGTGGCAAGGGTATTTCTAAACAACTTTTAGGTAAAGCTGAGGAGATTGCCAAAAAGCTTGGTTGCTGTAAACTAACGCTTGAGGTTCTTGAAGGGAACAAGGTGGCCCAGGCCGCTTATCGTGCCTGTGGATTTGAGGGTTACGAGCTGGCCCCGATAATGGGTAAGGCGCTGTTTTGGCAAAAGCGGCTAGCTGGCTGATTTACCCAGAGAAATGCACGGCATTTTTGCCGATGGATGAGTCGGTGGGTGGCTTGCGCGGGCTAGTCTTCCGGCCCAAAACATTTTTGGTAATCAATGCAAATAGCGCAGGATGGCGCACGGCACACATAAATGCCTTCGGCTTCGCACAATTGCTTGTAGAGGAATTTTTTCCACTTCATATCATTGGCATTCTTAGCGGCAAGGGCAGGGAAGTTATAACGCAGCATGGCAGTCAATTGGGCGCGTGACCATAGCCCCAAATCCTGCCAAAGATGGTTGTTGCCTAAACAGGCCGCCACGATTATGGCAATTATCCAGTCCGTTTCCGGGCAATCTGCTAGCGCGTGGTTTTTTAGCAGCCTGACCAAATCATCTTTTTCCAACATGCGGCTGTAATCCAGTTGGCTGCCGGAAACAGCCTGTAGGGGTAAAGCCACCGTAGGGAATAAATGCAAGTGCAATTGGCTGAACCCTTCTGGCGTTATGCCCAAAAAATCCGGCAAGATACCGTCACCGATTTGCCAACTGGCAATAATACAGGCCAGCCATTCATGGTTGGGCGAGTATAAGCCTGGTTCGCTTAGGCGTGCATATGTTACAGAACGGGCATCTTGCCAAAGTTTGGGCATTGCGGACATGATAAGCTCACAAAAATGTGACGGGTAAAGACAGCTGTCTTACCCGTGCTAAATACTGAGGGTGGCAGTCAATCAATATTCGACCAAGATATCTTCGTCGCGCACTATCATTTGGCAAGCCAAACGCCACGGTGGCGGCAAATCATCAACTATCACCTGCTCCATTTCTGCTTTGCTGATCTTGCCGCATTGGCGCAACACGGCTTTTTCTTTTTCTGTCAAGGTGCCGCCCATGCGTTCGAGCTTTTTATCAACGCTGCTGACTTTCACCAGACAAGTGCCGCATTCGCCGTCTTCACATTCAAAATTAATGGGAATCTTGTTTTCGCGGGCCAGTTTCAGCAAGGTTTGGGTGTGGCTACCCGCCACCGCATAAACCGTTTTGTCTTTATATTCGGGGTTAGAAAAAGTGACTAAGGCCATAAAGTTCTCCTGATGTTAAGTGGCTCAGACGGGTCTGACTTTGATAACGCCGCCCAGCACTTGTGCTTGGCAAGCCAGCCGGTTATGTTTGCCCGCCATGTTTTCACGCAAGATTTTGTCTTCCAGCACGGACGGTTCGGTCAAGTTGTTCCAGCCTTCGGTGACTTTCATGATGCATGTTCCGCAATCGCCTTCACGGCAACCGTAGGTGATGCCGGAACCGACTTTTTCGGAAATTTCGATGATGCGGGTGCCGGCGGGTGCGGACACAGTCACGTTGATATCTTCAAAGGTAATCGTTGCTTTTGCCATACTGTTTGCTCCTGTTGGAGGGTTGTTAAAATTATTATTGGAACACCAGCCAAGGGTATTCCTCTTGTTTACGCCAAATCCGCCATATCAATGACCTTGCTTTCGCGAAGGCCGATCAGCTCTTGTGCCAATTCAAGGCCAAATTGCTGGCATAAGGCAATCTCTTGATCGGTTGGAATGAGCTTGATGCGCAAACCCGGCACGGGGACGCGCAGCTTTAAACCGCGCAGGCGGTCTTCCACCATCCGCACCGCTTCCCCCGTCCAGCCGTAAGAGCCGAACACGCCCCCGACTTTAGCTTTAAGATTGATCACCGCCAATGACGACAATAAATCCCATACGGGTTTGACCGCGTCACCGTTAATGGTGGGCGTGCCAAAAACAATGCCATCGGCGCCCTCTATCAAATCTACGAACGGCTCCAGCTCGCTGCCTTCCAGGTCATATAACGATACCCGCACCTGTTCAATGGCCATTGCGCCTTGGTAAATGGCTTCCGCCATACGCCGCGTGTTGCCATAAGAGCTGATATAAAAAATCAGCAAGGTTTTTTCGCCATCATCCTTATCATTGTGCAAAGCCGGGGGGCGAGACAATTCACGGTAACGGCGCACATAGCGGTGTGGGCGGTCACGCAGCAGCGGGCCATGGGCGGGGGCTATTTGCTCCAGAGGCAATAACGGCTCAATCAAATCCAAGGCACGGTTCACATAATCTTTGAAGGGGCGCATGATGTGCGCATAGTAATACTCAAAGGAGAAGCGGAAATCGCCCACTTGGTCGTTAAACAAACGGTTATCGCAAAAATGGCAACCAAACACATCGCCGGAAAACAGCGTATGCTCTTCCGGCAAGTAAGTGCATTGGGTGTCGGGCCAATGCAAATACGGGGTGTGCAAAAATTGTAGCGTCCTATCACCCAAGGACACACTGTCACCCGTCAGCACCGGGGTATAGGCCAAGTCGTCTTGTTTGAGCAAGGCCTTGACCATGGTCTGGGCCTTCTGTGAAATATACAGCTGCGCTTGCGGGGCGCGGCGCATCAGCTCCGGCAACGCGCCAGTGTGGTCGGGTTCCAGGTGGTTAAGGACAATGACACTGATTTCGTCGTAACGCGCCACACTTTCCAAACGCGCAAAAAAATCGGCGGCGAAACTTTCTTTCACCGTGTCGATCACTGCCACACCGGCACTGCCACGCACCACATAAGCGTTGTAACTGGTGCCATTGGCGGTTTTTAAAATAATGTCGAAGGTCCGCAGGTTGGCATCCAGCGCACCTATCCAATGTACCCGTTCGGACATCGGCACGGCGTGGGCAATGCCCTCGCTAAGCAGTAACGGTGGCTTATGCATCACTGCAGCCAGCTTGGGCAAGCGTTTTAGGGCAGCTCTCCAAATCCGTTGCAGTGTCCGTATCCAGGCATAAGCCTAGCCATTCATCAACCCAATGCGGGTCAAAACCCACCCGCAACTCATCACCCACTTGCAGCAATGGCCGACGGATCAATAATGGGTCTGCCAGCATTAATGCCAAGGCGCGTTGCTCATCCAACAGTTCCGGCTTGACTTGGCCAATCTTGATGGCAGGGGCATTGTAGTTAAACCAGTTACGGATAGGCAAAGCACCAAAAAAGGCACGCAAACGTTCTGCGTGCCAGCGCTCGGACAATAAGCTTTTGGCGATGACCTGATGACCGGCAGCGATCAGCATTGCTTTCTGCCGCTTATTGCTGACACAGCCGGGTTTTTCATAAAACAGTACGGTAGCCATTGCCCATCCTCAATGTGATTGCAACTCGGCCATGGCTTCCGCCATCCGTTCCGGTGGAATGCCAGTCAGGGAGCCGGGCGGGTTAATGGCTTCGCCTAATGAATTAAGGATTGCCCCTTCAATCGGGCAGATGCTTGCGCATTGGAACACCGGATAATCGCCTTCACATTCGGTGCATTTGTTGGGGTTCACCTTAAAATGTGGCTTGCTTTCAAAAATGGCCTTGCTGGGGCAGACTGGCTCACAGGCAAAACAATTCACACAAGATTCAATAATTTTTACAGCCATAACAGACCCCCTACAGGTGGCTTGCACGTTATCAATTGCCTTTAGTGGCTTGTTGGGCCAACCCTGTTTGGGCGACCCAACTTACCTCTCCCATACAACCACACTACTACAAGCACACTACACAAACATTGTTAGCCTTGCGCCCTCAGGGCTTCCGGTTTGGCGGCGAGCTTACCGGCTGCGGCCATTTCTTGGTACACTGCCATAACCGCCTCTTCGATAGGCTCCATGGCGTGTTCGCCATTGGGCATAATGCCGGCATTTTCCAGCAATTCCCAAGGCTCGTAGCCGACTTTGGAACACAGCACCGCTTCACAACCTGCCAAGGCGCGGACGGTTTGTTGCAATACGCTTTCGCCATCGCCACAGGTGCTGTCACCCCCACAGTATTGGTCGGCCTTACGGTGGCTAATAAAACGCACCCCTTCTGGCGAGGCCTCGTAAATCAAGAATTCTTTGGCATGACCGAAATGGACATTGATCAAACCTTGTCCCGCTGTGGCAACTGCCATCAACACCGGACGGGTTGCTAACTTCGGTTCGGTTTTAAATTGTTCGGCTTTATGTGCCTTTGCCAAGCGCTTGCTGTCCATTTCTTCTTGGATAGCCTGATGGATAACTTTGCGTTTTTCCATTGCCGCTTGGTAATCAATTTCCATTTCTTCAATTTTATCAATGGTGAACTCATCACCCCGGTCTTCACCCAATAAGCCGACCGCATCAGCGCGGCATTGGCGGCAATGGCGCATCATGTTCATGTCACCAGAACAGGCGTCTTGCAAATCTTGTAGCTCATCAGGTGTGGGTTCACGTTGCCCCATCACGCCAAAAAAAGTGCCGTGTTCAGCTTCGGCAATCAAGGGCATCACATTATGCAAAAATGCACCTTTGGCTTTGACCACGCGGCTGACTTCCGCCAAATGTTGGTCGTTAATGCCTGGAATCATGACTGAATTGACTTTGACCAGAATGCCTTTGGCAATCAGCATTTCCAACCCTTTTTGTTGTTGTTCAATCAGGATTTTGGCGGCTTTTTTGCCTTTGATACGTTTGTTGTTCCAGAAAATCCACGGATAAATCTTCGCGCCAATTTCTGGGTCCACGCAATTGATGGTGATGGTGACATGGTCAATATTATGTTTTGACAATTCTTCGACCGCATCGGGCAAGGCCAAGCCATTAGTTGATACGCACAGTTTGATGTCCGGTGCTTCCTCGCTCAAGCGGCGGAAAGTTTCAAAGGTGCGTTCAGGATTGGCCAGTGGGTCACCTGGGCCGGCAATGCCCAACACGGTCATTTGTGGAATGGTGGCTGCCACTGCCATGGTTTTTTTCACCGCTTGGTCAGGGGTCAACAATTCTGACACCACGCCCGGACGCGATTCGTTGGAGCAATCGTATTTGCGGTTGCAGTAATGGCACTGGATATTACAAGCGGGCGCGACGGCAACATGCATCCGTGCAAAGTAATGGTGCGCGTCTTCGGAGTAACAAGGATGGTTTTGGACTTTCTCCCGGATTGAATCGGGCAACGCATCCATTTGGTTTTCGGTAGTACCGCAGGAGCTGGAAGAGCAGCCGCTTTTCGCTGCTGGAGCTTCGTTTAAGACGGGCAGTTGCATGGGGTTGACCTCTCTCTGATGTGTTTGAGAAATGTCAATGCACACACTATGCCAAAATTGAATACTGGTATAAGTTTATGATAAAAATGGTTATATTTTATTTTTAAGGTGGCTTGGCGGGTGGCGGGTTTGTAGCAAACAATACAATTTTATGTAAATCTGGTGTGGATGGCACGATAAGACCCGGACAATGGCATTATTGGCCATGCGCCCCGTATGTAGCCTGGCGGAATACGGGGCAAGCACGCCGTGTGCGCAATCAATCCGCTTTGAGCCCTGCCAGCCCATCGGCAAATTGCTGTAGCTTGTTTTGGAGGGTTCGGGTGTTTTCCGGCCCCATGCGCAGCAGTTGTTTATGCAAGGCGGGGGCCGCTTCCAGCTTGGGGTCGGCAAACCGGTAATAGCCCAGCCGCTTATCTACATAAAGGGGTTTCCCGATAATCGGGGCTGCTAAAATTTCCTTAGCCGCCTTGATCAACATTGCTTCAAGGGTAAGCGTGCCTGGCGGGTTAAATTCACCAAACGCTTGCAGCAAGAGCGGGCGGATTTTTTGGTAGAACGCCAAGCTGGCTGGCACGTCCAGAGCATTGATTGCCGCCACCCAAGGCTGGTAACGTTGGTAGCTGGCAGGGGCGATAAACAGCCCTTGTCGGTCTTGCCCAACAGCAAAGGGTGCTTTCGGTTTTAAAAAACGGACATGCTTGCCGATCCGTTCGCCTTTAGAAAAATCAACCGCTAAAGTTAGGTAATTTCTTAGCAATTGGCCTTGTCCGGTCTTATCTTGACCTAACCAAGGCGCGAGTTCCGGTGACAAGCCCCCTATAGATTGGCGTATCCACGCGTCGCTTTTGTCAAGTACAGGCAACACCACAAATTCTTTCGGTGTGGCTAGCGTCTCAAGTGATTCGTCATTAGTGGCTAATGGCTCGGCGGCGTTATCGGCGGCATCAGGGCCGGCTGCTGCAGTTGGCTCGGCATTGCGCTTGAGAAAGGGTAGCCATTGGTAGGCTTCAGCGGCCAGTTCATATTGTTCCGAAAATTTGGCCAGATAAAACCCGCCGCAAGCAGACAGTGCCATCAGTAGCAAGACAATGATTGTACTGTGCTGCCGGGGGTTGCCTTCGCGACGGGAAGAGGGCGGGGAGGCACTGCGTTTGGTTTTGGCTGTAGCAGGGTCATAACGGCTCATGATAGGTGGTCTCCTTAGGATGCAGCGGTGAATACTCATTTAATGGTAACTAAAAGACATTGGAGGCATTGCAGTTAATTGTTTTTCAATATCATTATATGCTTTTTAGCGTGCCTTTGCCGACACCGGCGGGCACTGGGATGGTGATAGGCGCTATAATAGGCGGTTTTTATGGCTGGTTCAGCGAAATGGCACAGTTTTTTGCAATTCATCCGGAAAATCCACAGTTACGGCTGATTCATCGGGCTGTGGAGATTCTCAATAAGGGCGGTATTATTGCTTATCCGACTGATTCATCCTACGCACTGGCTTGTCATGTGGGCGACAAACAAGCCATGGACAAAATCCGCCGCATCCGCCAGTTGGATGACAAGCATGATTTTACCTTGGTGTGCAAAGACCTGACGCAAGTGTCCAATTTCACCAAAATTGGCAATGATGCATTTAGGCTGATTAAAAACCTGACCCCTGGGCCATTCACCTTTATTCTGGATGCCACTCGGGAAGTGCCCAAGCGCTTGCAGCATCCTAAAAAAAAGACCATAGGTATCCGTATCCCCGACCATCCGGTGGCGCAATTGCTGGTGCAGGAGCTTGATGAGGCCGTGTTCAGCACCACTTTGGTTTTGCCAGGCGAATCCGAAGCGATGAGCGACCCTTATGACATCCGCCAGAGGTTGGAGCATGAATTGGATTTGGTGATTGATGCCGGCATAATTGAATTTGAACCGACCACCATGATTGCCTTTACCGCCAATGGCCCGGAAATTGTCCGCCAAGGCAAAGGCATTGCCCCCATGCTGGATGACTGATGAGGAATAAATGATGGATCACCTATCGCTGGTGCAACGTATTGTAGTGTGGATTTTGCCGGTGGTGTTTGCCATTACCGCGCATGAGGCGGCACATGGTTGGGCGGCCAAAAGGCGCGGCGACAACACGGCATTTTTGCTGGGTAGGCTCACCTTAAATCCGCTGAAACATATTGATTGGCTGGGCACTGTGATCTTGCCTTGCCTGTTGCTGGTCACCGGCAGCGGTTTTATATTCGGTTGGGCCAAACCGGTGCCGGTGGATACCCGCAATTTTAAGCGGCCTTTGCAGGATATGGCATTCGTGGCGCTGGCAGGGCCGTTGTCGAATTTGTTGATGGCCTTGGCGTGGGCTTTGTTGGCCAGGGTGGGCGTGATGATAGGTGTAGAGGCCGTGTCTTTGCCATTGATCTATTCCGGAGTGGCAGGCATCACCATTAATTTGGTGTTGTTCCTTATTAATTTGCTGCCCATTCCGCCCTTGGATGGTAGCCGAGTTTTAACAGGGCTATTGCCAGCCAGGATGGCTTGGCAATTTGCTAAAATAGAACCCTATGGCTTTTATATTCTGTTGGCATTGCTGTATTTCAATGTATTGAATGTGGTGCTGGCTTATCCGATGTATGTGGCCCAAAAAATGCTGATGAGCCTTGCCGGATTGTAACAGCCCAAGGCCGTTGCCCATGCCGGAGGAACAGCAAACGGAACAGCTGCAAGCCGTCGCCATGGTCAATGGTGCGCCCTACAACCAACTGCCCGAAGACCTGTATATTCCCCCCGATGCCCTGGAAGTTTTTTTGGAACTGTTCGAGGGGCCATTGGATTTGCTGCTGTATCTGATAAAAAAGCAGAATTTGGATGTTGTCAATATCCCGATAGCAGAGATAACCCGCCAATATATTGATTATATAAAATTAATGGGGCATCTGAACATTGAGCTGGCGGCGGAATATTTGGTGATGGCTGCGGTGTTGGCAGAAATTAAATCGCGCATGTTGTTGCCTAGGCAAAGCGAGGCCGAAGTTGAAGAAGAAGACCCTAGGGCCACGCTCATCCGCCGGTTACAGGAATATGAGCTGATCAAAAACGCTGCTGGGCAGCTGGAAGCGTTGCCGCGATGGGAGCGTGACATTTTTGCCGCCCAGGCGGATGCGCCTGACCTTAAGCTTATCCGGCAACACCCCGACCTTGAACTTAAAGACTTATTATTGGCTTTTGCCGATGTGTTAAAGCGCGTTGATCAGCTTAGCCATCACCATATCAGTAAAGAACCCTTATCAATCCGTGAACGAATGGCAACCATTTTGGCAAACCTTAAAGGCGAAGATAGCCTCCTTTTCTCGCAATGTTTTATCCGAAAAGAAGGAAGGGGAGGAGTTGTTGTCACGTTTCTGGCCATCCTCGAACTCAGTAAAGAACGGCTCATCGAAATTATCCAACTCGAAGCCTTTGCCGAAATCCGTATCCGCGCCGTCCAAGCCAGCGCCGGCCCCCTTATCTAAGCCCACAGCTAATGCCGATAAGCGCCGCACAACCGTAACCGCCAAGCTAGTATTGGACAGGGCAGACGCTTGCCAGCCCCCCACCCTTAAACCCCACCTTTATGCGAAATTGCGGGCCCGGCGGCATTGGACGGCACACCACCCCGTAACTGTCACCACTCTTGCACAGGTTGACCCGCACATGGACACCAAACGCATTGTTGAAGCCCTGTTGTTCGCCGCCAAACAGCCGATGACCGACAAGCAAGTACAGCAGGCCTTCCCCGAAGGGGAGCAGCCCGATTTAGTTAGCGTACAGGCAGCGATTGCCAGCATTGCGGAGGACTATTTGCAGCGTCCCATTGAGCTTAAAAAAGTGGCGGGGGGGCACCGCTTTCAAATCCGGCAAGATTTGTCGCCTTGGGTGGTGCGGCTATTGGCGGAAAAGCCGCCCAAATATTCCCGTGCGTTACTGGAAACATTGGCTATCATTGCTTACCGGCAACCGGTCACACGCGGTGATATTGAAGACATCCGTGGGGTGGGTGTCAGTTCCGGCATCATCCAAACCTTGCTGGAGCGGGAATGGATAAGAATCATCGCTTACAAAGAAGTGCCGGGGCGGCCCGGCTTGTACGGCACGACAAAACAATTTTTGGATTATTTTAATTTAAGCGCATTAGATGAACTGCCAACTTTGCAAGCACTTGCAGATTTTGATGGTGTGTCTATGCCTGTAACCACACCGACTAAGGCAAACAGTGAACAACAACAACAAACCAAAACGTTACCCGCCGAAAAACCAGACCGGGCCTTCACCGGCAAGAAGGCCTCCCAAACCGACCCGTAAAGCGGTTGCCGCCAAGCCTGAGCCAGAACCGCAATCTTGCCAAATAACCAGTGCAGCGGCCGGTACAGCTGAGCGCATCCAGAAAATTTTGGCACGGGGTGGGGTTGGTTCGCGGCGCGAAATTGAACGCTGGATAGCAGAAGGCAAGTTAAAGTTAAATGGCAAAACCGTGCAATTGGGTGATCGCCTACAGGCAGGCGATACTTTGCAGCTTAACGAGCGCCGGATTGATTGGGAAAAATTCGCCGAACAAGCCACCCGGGTACTCATTTATCACAAACCGACCGGCGAAGTAGTCACCCGACGCGACCCCCAAGGGCGACCGCTGATTTTTTCAAAGTTGCCGGAGCTGGCCACCGCCCGCTGGATTGCTGTGGGGCGTTTGGACATCAACACTTCAGGGCTATTGTTGGTGACCAATAACGGTGAGCTTGCCAATTGCCTGATGCATCCATCCACCCAGGTGGAACGGGAATACGCCGTGCGTATTTTAGGTGCCGTGCCTGATGCTATGCTGGAAACACTCAAGCAAGGCGTGGAACTGGATGATGGGCCAGCAAAATTTGAGCATATTTTTTACACCGGCGGTGAAGGTGCCAACCGCTGGTACAACGTGATTGTCAGCGAGGGCCGCAACCGTTTGGTCAGGCGCTTGTGGGAATCACAACAAGTGGTGGTCAGCCGCTTGATGCGGGTGCGTTATGGGCCGGTGGTGTTGCCTGAACGGCTAAGGACAGGGGCGGTTTATGAGCTGAACCAAAAAGAGTTGGCGTTATTGTTTGAATTTGCCGGGTTGGACAAGAAAAAAGCCTTGGCGGCCCCACTCACCCACCCGATGGAAAACAAAAGAATACGCATAAGGAAGCCTTTATAGCGCAGTTATTGCACTTTTCCGCTTCGCCATCCTGTCGGAAAGGTTGACAATTATCTTAATTATAAGTGACTTGGCAACATAAAGGCGGGGGTTGAAATGGATCAGCTTTTCAGGATGTTGATTTAATAAGTTCTTTTCATTAGAAATTAACAATAACTCGGCATCCTTAGGATTACGGAATCTTGTCCCGTAATCGCAACGCTATTATTTTTAACCCCAAAAGGTCATCCGATGAAAAGCAAACACCCCTTTATTTATTCCGCATTGGCGCTGGGCATAGCCGCTGCTGCCAGTGCGCCGCTGTCTGCAGCAACCCCTGCCACACCTATCGAACACGTTATCGTAGTGATTGGTGAAAACGTAACCTTTGATACTTTGTACGGTGCTTATAAACCGGCTAAAGGCAAAATCAGCAACCTGTTATCAAACAAGATTATCAATGCCGATGGCACGCCAGGCAGCAATTTTGCCATGGCCCAGCAAGTACAGGGCAGCGATCCTTTAGTGCAAAACACCTTTAACCTTTACACCACCAAACCCAAATTGGGCGCACCTTATGCCAATTTGCCACAGCCTTTGCAAACAGGCATTTTGGATCCGGCCACTTTAACTTTTGCTGGTGGTGTCCCTGACAGCCGTTTTCCGGCCACCCTGCCTAGTGGGCCGTTCCAAATTACCAAGTATGTGCCCTACGGTTCTGCAAACTCTGCAACCGGTGACCCAGTACATCGTTTTTTCCAAATGTGGCAGCAAACCGGTGGCAACAACACTAACTTAGGTTTGTTCACATGGGTGGCCACTACAGCAGGTACAGGTGGCGACAACGGCGCAACTGGCCCGACCCCCGGCAATGCCCAACAAGGCGGCGAATTGATGGGTTTCTTCAATATGTCCCAAGGTGACGCACCGTTGTTTAAAAGTTTGGCAGACAACTATGCGTTAAGCGATAACTACCACCAAGCCATTTTAGGCGGTACTGGCGCCAACTTTTTTGCCATTGCCACTGCCGGTGACGCTGCCGTTTATAACAATGCCGGTGTGTTGGCGACACCCCCCGCCAATCAAATTGAAAACCCTAACCCACAACCGGGAACAGACAATTTCTACACCCAAGATGGCTATTCTGGCGGTTCGTACGTAAATTGTTCTGATGCCAAGCAACCTGGTGTGCAAGCCATTTTGAGCAGGCTCAAGGCGTTGAACAGCACCAGCAATTGCGCCCCAGGCACCTATTATTTGGTCAACAACTACGACACGCCTTACAATGTCGACGGCACTGCCAAAGCCTTGGGTGCGACCAAATATGTCTATCCACCACAAACAGTGCCTACCATTGGCGAAGCCTTGTCAGCCAATTCTGTCAGTTGGAAATGGTACACTGCCGGTCGTGATACCAAAGATGTGCTGAACGACCCGCTTTACCCAAAAATCCATTATGTGGTCAACCTACAAGTGCCAGCGGCTATCCCTGAACCCACCCGCACGGCAATTGTCAATGCCAATGCTTATTCTTTGACACAAGGCGCTGTTTATAACAGTTTGGGCGATCCGCTCAATGGCTCCAGCAACGTTGTCAACACGCCCGCATTGCGTGCCAATTTGCAAGGCTTGGACAGTTTCAATAACGATGTGACTAACGGCACCTTGCCAGCGGTTTCTTTTGTCGTGCCTAAAAACCTGTCTAGCGGCCACCCTGGGTACTCAGTACCAGCACTTTACGAACAATTCATTAGCCAATTGGTGACTTCGGTTCAAGCCAAGCCTGATTTATGGGCAAAAACGGCGATCATTATCACTACTGACGAGGGTGGTGGTTCTTTTGACACTGGTTATATCCAAAACTTGGACTTCTTCGGTGATGGCCCGCGTATCCCGTTGATAGTGGTTTCGCCTTATGCCAAAAAAGGTTATGTGGATCATGTTTATCATGACCATGCCTCTATTGCCAAGTTTATCGAATACAACTGGGGTTTAAAGCCATTATCTGCACGTAGCCGTGACAATTTACCGAACCCAGTGATGAACGGTTATCATCCTACCAATAAACCAGCCATTGGTGATTTGACCACGCTGTTCAGCTTTAAATAACCAGCCAGTCTGCAATGGACAGCTGTAGGGTTGGGCAACCACCCAGCCTTACAGCGAGTTAGGATTTATAGGGGCTAGCCCCTTTTTTATTAGCGTTTGATGGCACTAGGATGGCGCACCAGCATCACTAGATGGCCTTTGCGCTGATGGATCCAGCCGCGCACCTCCACCGATTTATTCAAGTAATCATTAAGCTCACCAAATAACGGCACGTTACGTTGCTCGATATGGACGGCAAACCGCTCAGAAAACACCAGGTTCACGCCATGTTGTGTCGCTTGCACGGCATTGATTCTGCCAATTGCCCGTGTCCAGCCATGTGGGTGAGCATCTGCAAGTGCGGCAACGGCAATAGGCGCGTATTCAGGCATTTGCCAGATGCCTAAATGGGCTGTTTCCGCGTGTTGTTCAGCACTGGCCAGTTGTCCGGCATAGGCCAAATTAGGCGGGAAAATCTCCACAGAGGCCATGCCATTAGCCACTAATTGCAAGTTAATATGTTCGTTTTCTGTGTTGAACAAGTGTGCCAAGGTGCGTCCGTAATGGTCGGTTTTTTCCACGCCGATTTCCAACCGTACCGGCTGGTTCAGCAGCTTTTCGGTCAGCCACGCCTTGGCTTGTTCGCCACCGGCTTCGCCCACCCGGTTGCCGTGGGCGATTTCAGGTGTGTTAATGCCCAGTAGGCGGATTTTGCGCCCATCTTCCAATAATACCGTATCTCCGTCATAAACTTTTTTGACCGTTAAGAAACGCCTGTCCGGTGTTGCGGGGGCATTGCCGCGGGTCTGCGGGGCAAGTCCCGCAACTGGCTGGTCGCGACGGGCATCTTGTTGCTGGCTAATGCCAGAACAGCTTGGCAAGAGCAGGCACAGCAAAAGGCAAAGAAAAATTTTCATGTGACCGCCCATTCAGATTAAAGGTAGAATTAAATGCCAACCTTGTCATGATACCAATTATCGGGGCTGCTTTATGATAACAATTATCCAACGCGTGACTTCCGCTTCTGTTACCGTAAACGGCGAGCTGTTGGGGGCTATTGGTGTGGGCATTATGGCCTTGGTGGCTGTGGAAAAAGCCGATACGCCAAAAGAGGCGGAACGCTTGCTGCAGCGCATCCTCAATTACCGGATTTTCGCCGATAGTGCGGAACGTATGAACCTCAGCTTGCAGGATATAGGGGGGGGCTTGTTGTTGGTCCCGCAATTCACCTTGGCGGCAGACACCCAAAGCGGCAACCGCCCCAGCTTTACCCCCGCAGCCGCCCCCGAATACGGGCGACAGCTGTTTGCTTACTTGCAGCAGCTTGCCATACAACGTCATCCGCAGGTGGCTTTTGGCGAATTTGGCGCGGATATGCAGGTGGCTTTGGTCAATAATGGCCCGGTTACCTTTACCTTGCGCTGTCCGGCGTAACGTTGATTAGGCATTGGCACGTGGCAACCAAGCACTAACGTTGCCGATTAGCCAAAAACTTCGTTATAATCATAGCCACACCGTAACAGTGTGCCGACTCCCAGCTTGCCCGGCAAGCGGGTCAGACAATAAACAAGGGCAGGCCCAACTATTGAAAATCCTCATTCTTGGCGCGGGTGTCACTGGCTCCTCAGTTGCCGAAGCGTTGGCGAACGAAAACAATGATATTGTTGTCATCGATTTTAAACCGGAGCTTTTGGAGGCTTTAAAAGAGCGTTTTGATATTGCCACAGTGGTCGGTAATGCCGCCCACCCCAATATATTGGAACAGGCAGGGGTTGCCAGCGCCGACATTGTCATAGCTGTGACTGACAGCGACGAAACCAATATGTTGGCTTGCCTGATTATCAAAGCCTTGTACAGCCGCCCCAAAACTATCGCCCGGGTAAGGGCGATAGAATACCTAAAAAATCCGAAATTATTTGGTGACAATGGTATCCCGGTTGATTTTGTCATCAGCCCTGAGCAAATTGTGATGGAATCCATCCGTAATTTGATTGAATTGCCGGGGGTGATGCATATTTCCAATTTTGCCGATGGTCTGGTGCGGTTGTTTTCCGTCAAGGTGGTTGCCGATGGCGTACTGACCGGCAAAAAAATCAAATCGTTAAGGGATCGTCTGGCAAAGGGCAAAACGCGGGTGGCGGCCATTTTCAGGCAAGGCAAACCACTGGTGATCAATGGCGAGGCGGTCATCCAGACCGGTGACGAGGTGTTTTTTGTTGCGCCTAGCCAAGAAGTGCGGCGAGTGTTGAGTGAGCTGAACAAATTGGAATCGCCGGTCAAGCGTATTATCATTGCAGGCGGAGGCCACATCGGCAAGCGCCTGGCTTTGGCATTGCAAAATAGTTACCAAGTCAAGATTATCGAAAAAGACCCACGCCGCGCCAAAAAAATATCCCATGAACTGGGCAAGACTATCGTATTGCTGGGCGATTGTGCCGATGAAGCGCTATTGCTGGATGAGTCTATTGAAAGCACCGATTTGTTCTGTGCGATCACTGACAATGATGGGGTCAATATCATTTCCGCCTCGTTGGCGAAAAGTTTGGGGGCGCGCAAAACCATTTGTTTGCTTAACCATATCTCCTACAGCAAATTGTTGCCCGGCACTGGCATTGATGTGTCAGTATTGCCCAATCAGGAAACCCTTGGCAGCATCCTTAAGCATTTGCGCCGCGCCGATGTCGCACAAGTCAGCTCGCTATGTGGCGGTAGTGCCGAAGCCATTGAGGCGATAGCCCACCATACCACCGACGGCATATCGGTGGTGGGTTGCCAAGTTGACGCGATTGAACTGCCCGCAGGCATTGTCATGGGGGCGTTGATCCGTGCCAAGGAGGTGATACCTATCCACCATGACACAGTATTTGAAGAAGGCGACCATGTGGTGATGTTTGCCATTGAAAAACGCTTGGTCGCTCATATTGAAAAGCTTTTCAGACCTATTTGATGGCCTTATGTGTGGCGGTGCTTGCTGTTCAGCCCTGCCGTACTTGGCAACCCCCGCCCAATCCCCATTAACTTTCATTAATCCGTCGCCAGCATGAATATAGCCTTGACCATCGTCCATATCTTTGGAATTGTCACCATGGGCTTTGGTTGCTTAATGGCAACGTGTTTCGCCACTTCGAAATTGGCCGACGATGGGGCCACCGAAGCCTTTTACCAAGGTACGCTGATCACTTTTTTATCCGGCGTGTTCATGGTGTTATGCACCTTAAACATAGCCAAATCCTTGTCGAGGCAAGCGGGTTTCTTGTTGGTGGCCACCACCTGGTCAATAACCCCGATATTTTGCGCTTTGCCGTTGTTGCTGCATTTTCCGCAAATGTCTTTCGCCGATGGGTATTTTGAAGCGGTTTCCGCACTGACCACCAGCGGCGGCACGGTGTTAAGCGGCTTGGACAGTTTGCCTGTGTCGGTCAATCTTTGGCGGCATGAACTCAGCTGGGTTGCCGGTATGGGGGTCATTATCTTTGCCGTTGCCATCTTGCCTATTCTAGGCATAGGCGGGATGCAACTCTACAAAGCGGGTATGCCGGGCTCGGTTAAGGAATCGGAACTGCCGCCGCGCATTGCCCAGACCGCCAAAGCGTTATGGATAGTTTATGCAGGCATGACGGCAGTGTGCATCGTTGCGTTAAAGTGGGCCGGTATGGGCTGGTTTGATGCGCTTTGCCACGCATTTTCGGCCATGAGCCTAGGCGGTTTTTCCACCCATGACAGCAGCATTGGCTTTTTTAATTCAGTGCCGATTGAGGTGGTGTTGACAGTGTTCCAATTGCTGGCGGGCATTAATTTCGCCACCCATTTTATTGCCCTGAGCAAGCGCGATTGGCGCGGTTATATCACCGACAGCGAAGCCCGTTCATTTTTATTGTTGGTGTTATGTAGCTGTGTGTTGGTGGCGCTGATGTTGCTTGATGCCGGTATTTATGCCGATTTTTTGACTGCTTTGCGTTATGCTTCATTTAACGTGGTCAGCATGGCCACCGATAGCGGATTTGTTAACCAAGATTTTAGCCACTGGCCCATTTTTGTGCCGATTTGGATGTTGTTATTGAGCTGCCTTTCGGCTTCTTCGGGTTCCACTGGCGGAGGCATTAGGATGATCCGCACCATCATCCTCATTAAGCAGGCGCGTATGGAGATGTTCAAATTCATCCATCCTTATGCGGTCAAGTCCATCAAAGTGGGCGACAGCACCATCCACAGCGAAGTGGTCGCTTCGGTGACAGGCTTTATTTTTTTGTATTTTATCAGCATCGTTTTTTTGGTCTTGGCACTGTTGGTTAGCGGCTTAGACTTTATGACCGCATTTTCTGCCATTATTGCTTGCTTCAATAATGCCGGCCCCGGTTTAAATCTGGTGGGGCCGGGCCATACCTATGCGGTATTGACCGATTATCAAACTAATGTTTGCTCATTTGCCATGTTGTTGGGCAGGGTGCAGATTTATTCTATTCTGATTTTGTTTATGCCGGATTTCTGGCGCAAGTAAAATCGAGCATCAACATCAACATCAACGCTACCCCCTACTTTCAGACGTATAAACTAGGGCAACCGCCCACACTGACACTGCACTTGCCGCCATGAACCTTACTGACCTATTTATACGCCGACCTGTCTTATCGACCGTTATTAGCCTGATGTTGTTGGTGCTCGGGGTGCGTGCCTTAGCCAGCCTGCCGGTGTTGCAGTATCCGCGCACAGAAAACGCCGTCATTACCATCACCACGGCTTATTACGGTGCCGATCCGGATATTGTGGCGGGCTTTATCACCACGCCTTTGGAGAACATGATTGCCCAAGCCAACGGTATTGATTACATCACCTCCACTAGCCAAAATAGCCTCAGCACCATCACCGCTAACCTGCGCCTGAATTTTGACCCTAACAAGGCCCTGACCGAAATCAGTGCCAAAGTGAATGCGATATTGAACCAGTTGCCGCCAGAGTCACAACGCCCGGTACTGACGGTAAAAATTGGCGAGAGCATTGATGCCATGTACATCGGTTTTTCCAGTGATGTTTTGCCTGCCAACAATATCACCGATTATCTGATCCGTGCCGTGCAGCCCAGACTACAATCGGTGGAGGGCATCCAAACGGCAGAGTTGTTGGGCAGCAAATATTTCTCGCTACGCGCCTGGCTGGACCCCGACAAACTGGCGGGTTATGGGTTGACTGCCGCCGATGTCAGCACCGCCTTGGCCAAAAACGATTACATCGCCGGATTAGGGACAACCAAAGGCCAATCCGTGCAAGTCAATCTGTCTGCTTCAACCAGCCTGCACAGTGTGGAAGAGTTTGCCAACCTTATTGTCAAGCAACAAGGCGGTGCGATTATTCGCCTGCAAGATGTGGCGAAAGTCACCTTGGGTGCGGATGATTATGAAACCAGTGTGAGTTTTGATGGCAACAAGGCCGTCTATATTGGCTTGCAGATTGCTCCAGGGGCTAATTTGTTGGAGGTGATGGCGAGGGTGCGTGATTTGATGCCCAGTATCCAGAGCCAGTTGCCGCAAGGCATCAGCGGCGAAATTGTTTACGATTCCACCAAATTTGTCGATAGCTCTATTCATGAAGTGGTGCATACGCTACTGGAAGCCTTGGTGATTGTCACCTTGGTGGTGTTTGCCTTTTTAGGTTCGCCCCGTTCGGTGCTGATTCCGGTGGTTGCCATTCCTTTGTCGTTGGTTGGCACATTCACCATGATGCTGATGTTTGGCTTTTCCATCAATTTGCTGACCCTGCTGGCCTTAGTACTGTCCATCGGCTTGGTTGTCGATGACGCGATTATTGTGGTCGAGAATATCAACCGCCACCTTGAAGACGGCATGAAGCCCATTCCGGCCGCCCTGTTGGCAGCCCGCGAGCTGACCGGCCCGATTATTGCCATGACTATTGTGTTGATTGCCGTGTATGTGCCGGTAGGCTTTCAGGGGGGGTTGACGGGGGCCTTGTTTTCAGAATTCGCCTTTACCGTCGTGGGTGCGGTGACCATATCGGCAATCGTCGCATTAACCTTGTCGCCCATGATGTGTTCACGCTTGCTTAAGGCCCATGAGCCAGACCGCAGCGGCTGGGAAGAGCGTATGGTTGATTTTATTGACCGCCGCGTATTTGCCCTGCAACGTGGCTACCATAAAACCTTGCACCACTCGCTTAACTATTTGCCCGTCACTGCCGTGTTTGCAGCGATCATTTTGGGCAGCATTTATTTTCTGTATAACGCCTGCAACAGCGAACTCGCCCCCCAAGAAGACCAAGGTGTCATTATCACCATGGCCACTGCCGCCCCTGATGCAACCTTAGAGCAACGGCTGGTTTATGCCAATGAGGTTTTCCAGAAATTCATCAAAAACCCAGAAAATGACCATGTTTTCCAATTGAACATGCCTGGGCAGTCAATTGGTGGCACGGTGTTGACACCGTGGAGCGAGCGCAAACGCACCGCCAGCCAACTGATGCCGCTGCTTCAAGCGGACTTGAACCAGATTGCCGGTTTCCGTGTGGCGGCCTTTCAGCCGCCGCCGCTACCGGGCAGTAGTGGCTTGCCGGTGCAATTTGTCATTGGTTCCACTGATTCTTACGCCGATATGTACGGTATGACCCAGCAATTTATCCAAGCCGCGCAAAAAACCGGCATGTTCATGTTTCTGGACAGCGACCTAAAATATGACCAACCGCAAGCACATGTGGACATTGACCGCGACAAGGCGGCGTTGTTGGGTTTGACAATGCAAGATGTGGGTGCTTCGTTGGCCTCAATGCTGGGCGGCGGCTATGTCAATTATTTCAGCATGGACGGGCGTTCTTATAAGGTCATTCCGCAAATACAGCAACGTTCACGGCTTAACCCTGACCAGTTGGCTAACTATTATATCCATACGGCGGACGGCACCAGTGTGCCGCTGTCCACCATTGCCAGTGTCAGTATGCACACGGTACCGCGCTCGTTGAACCATTTCCAAGAAACTAACGCAGCCATCATTTCCGGGGTGATGTTCCCTGGCGTCACCTTGGGGGATGCCTTGGACACGCTGCAAACCGTTGGCAAACAAGTGTTGCCGCCCAGTTATTCCATTGATTACGGCGGGCAGTCCCGGCAGTTGGTGCAAGAGTCCAGCGGCTTTGTGCTTACTTTTTTGCTGGCCTTGATCATCATTTTCTTGGCCTTGGCGGCGCAATTTGAAAGCTTCCGCGACCCGCTCATCATTTTGGTGTCGGTGCCCATGTCGATTGCCGGGGCCTTGGCCTTCATTGCTTTAGGTATTGGCAGCGCCACCCTGAACATTTACACCGAAGTGGGCTTGGTCACCCTGATGGGGTTAATCAGCAAGCACGGCATTTTGATTGTTGAATTTGCCAACAATAAGCAAAAAGAGGGCTTAAGCAAACGCGCCGCCATTGAAGCGGCAGCTGAAATACGCTTGCGGCCTATTTTAATGACTACTGCCGCTATGGTGTTGGGCGTGTTGCCGTTGATTATGGCCAGCGGTGCGGGTGCGGTGTCGCGTTTTAACATGGGGCTGGTGATAGCCACAGGCATTGCTATTGGCACCCTGTTCACTTTGTTTGTCGTACCGGCGGTGTATTTGCTGTTGGGCGAGAACCATGCCAAGCAGCATGAACCTGGGCAGCTGGCCGCTATTGATGCCGAATCCGTTACGCATCCATAGATTCTTGTATTTATTTTCAGACGCAGCAAACTTTTACCGGACAACACACTCATAAACAATGGATTGACTTTAACAATTAAGTCCCCATATAAGAGCTACCTTAACCAGACACAGGACACTCCCCATGATGCGTATACTCCTTTTTTTGGCAACCAATGCCGCTGTATTGGTTGTCGTGACCGTCATTTTCAATTTGCTGGGCATTAAAAGCACCCTGGACGCGCAAGGCATAAACCTTGACCTGAACAGCCTGCTGTTGGTGTCCGCGATTATCGGCATGACCGGCTCTTTCATCTCATTGGCAATGTCCAAATGGACGGCTAAACGCGCCATGGGCGTACAAGTTATCGGTCAAGCCCAAAGCCGTGATGAACAATGGTTGCTGGATGTGGTCAGCCGCCAAGCCCGCCAAGCTGGCATTGGCATGCCGGAAGTGGGCATTTTTGCCGCCCCCGAACCCAATGCCTTTGCCACCGGCATGGACAAAAACCATGCTTTAGTAGCCGTCAGCACTGGCTTGTTGCACACTATGAACACCGATGAAGTGGAAGCGGTGATTGGCCATGAAATCACCCACGTTGCCAACGGTGACATGGTCACCATGGCCCTGATGCAAGGCGTGGTGAACACCTTTGTCTACTTTTTCGCCAGCGTGATTGGCTATGTGGTGGACCGGGCCGTGTTCAAGACAGAACGTGGCTATGGCCCAGGCTACTACATCACGCAAATGGTGGCGCAAGTCGCCTTGGGTGTGTTGGCCTCCATGCTGGTCATGTGGTACTCGCGCCGCCGCGAATTCCGGGCCGATGCCGGTGGGGCAAAACTGGCGGGCAGCGACAAAATGATTGCCGCCCTACGTTCCTTGCAACGCGCCCATGAAGGCCAAGCCCTGCCGGGTCAATTGGCGGCTTTCGGCATTAATGGTGGCGGGGCCATGAAGCTGTTCATGAGCCATCCGCCCCTTGAAGAACGCATTGCCGCATTGCAAAACGCCCGTTAAAAGCTATGGCGAGCCGGACAGCTGATGTCCGGCTTTTGCAGGTGGTTTACTACGGAGTCGCCTATAGTGCATGGGTTGTGTGTACCCAATGGCATAAAAGAAACGCGACCAAACATCAAGCTTGATATATTTCCATTAATAGTTAAAACGGACGAATCATAAATATTATGACTTTGTTGGGGTTCGTTTTTTGTCAATAGTTGCCGTTTTTTTTGCAGCATTTTTTGGCCATTGGGCCTGCTTGGCTGAATGGCACTTGAGTCCCCGCACGCATTTTGCTAAGGTGCAACCCTCACCAACAAACGCATAGGGTTTCATTATGATTGGCACGCTCACCGCTTTCTTGATCACTTATTGGTATTACAAAAGCGCCCAAGCAATGGGCAAAAATCCGCTATCTTCAGCCGGATTGGGGTTTTTGGCTTATTTAATCCCGTGTGTGCTGTGGACTGTTACAGTGACCCCGGGCTTGCGTGATGCGGTTGACCATAACCCCAGCACGCTGTCCGGCTTGTTGGTCAATTATGCTTATATTGTGGTGGGGGCGGCTTGTGCCATTGGCATCAAATTAAAGCACTTCAAAGCGCCCAAGCTGTAAAGCCTCTGTTGTATCAGCGGGTAGGCAAGGGTGAAGCCAGTCTATATATCCGCGCTGCTACGAATTCCATGCTGATGCCGGTGGAACCATGAAGCTGTTCATGAGCCCCCCGCCCTTTGAAAAACGTATTGCCGCACTGCAAAACATCCGCTAACAGGTATGGCAAGTCGGGCAGTGGCTGTCCGGCTTTACCACCGCTTGGCAAAGGCATGTTGTGCTTTTTGCCGTTCATGGGGGTGTCGAGGCGGAACCCGCCAAAAAAACATAAGGGTTTTAAAGCGGGAATTGCTGGCCTTTAAAATATGCGGGTGACAGCGTACGGTAAAAAAATTACAATAGCAGGATTAGAGGATGGATGTTGGTTTTGAAGTGTGCCGGATGGGCAACTTGCAGGGACATCAGATTGCTAATTTTGTAACAGTACATTTTTATTTTTAGGAGTTTGGAAATGGCAACAGGCACGGTAAAGTGGTTCAACAATACCAAAGGTTTCGGTTTCATCGCCCCATCTGAAGGCGGCGAAGATGTTTTTGTCCACCATTCGGTGATTCAGGGCGAAGGCTTTAAGACACTGACAGAAGGCCAAACGGTCACTTTTGATATTGAGTCCGGCCCCAAAGGTTTGACAGCCGCCAATGTCAGCAGCAAATAACGCTTAACATCAGCCAGATTCCAAAAAAGGCTCTTGTACGCAGGTACTTGAGCCTTTTTTGTTGCGGTCGGTTTAGCCTGCCCTGCTATTTCAATGGCCGGCCTTTGGCATCTTTGTCAATATGTCCGGCTAATAGCAGGATACACTCCACAAACCCCCAAAGCACCCCATATCCGGCTGTCAACAAGGTAAACGCCAATTGGTAAAAGGCCAGCTTGTAATGGCCCAAATAAACCCGGTGGATACCGGCAAAGCCAAACACCAAGGCCAGTGCTGCGGCTAAATACCTGGATTTGACGGCTTGGGGTTTTGCCAGACCCACCAAGTTGATTTTTTTCGCGCCGCCCTCTTCCACTTCAAATGCCACCTCATCACCTGGCTCGGGCGGCACATCAGCTAGCCAATCTTGCAGATCAAAGGTATAACGTTGGTCTTCGCTGGTTATTTCTCCCGTTTGCGTGCTTGCATCAAACTGGTCAACTTTTCCTATCATTTTTATTGCCCTAAAATATCTGCTAAAAACAGGAATGCTTACCAAGGTTGTACCTGGCAAACCAGCATCCCCGCCCTAACTGCTTTGAAAATTTATTAGTGTGCGTCAGGCAAATGCACTGCCAGCACATCGCAAGGTGCTTTATGCACAATGCCATCAGTGGTTGAACCGAGCATTAATGCCAAACCATGCCGTCCATGAGAGCCGACTACTATCAAGTCCACATTGTTGTCAGTGGCAACCCGGACAATTTCGTACTTGGGGTTGCCTATCTCCAGCCATTGCCGCTCCTTAGGCACATCCAAGTTTGCGGCTAACCGCTCCAAGCTTTGTTTTGCCGTGTCTTCCAATGCGTTCATCAAATCGAAGTTGACCGGTATTTCACCGCCGAGACCGGCATCGTTAATGGGCATGGGTTCCATTACATGGATAATGCTTAGTTTTGCCTGAAATTTTTCTGCTATGGCTCTCGCCCGTTCGGCAATCAAATTGTCTTGCGCGAAAAAATCGACGGAAAGCAAAATGTGTTGGTAGTGGTTCATGGTTGCTCCTAGGTGGTTTTAGGGATTTCAGGGAACAGCAAAGCCATAACTTGATAGCTTGCCATTAAATATAATAATGCTACGCCCAAACCGAAGCTTAGGCTCTGATCCAGTGCATGGCGGATAATATGCCCAATCACCGCCCAATGCCAGCCAATTAAGCCGATCAACAGCACAACAACGGTCAAGCCGCCCTGATTAATCGACAGGGTGGCTATGGCGGGCAACGAGAAAAAGCCGATCATGGCATCAATCCCCAGTATTGTGCCCAAAGTTTGGTTGAGCCGCGGGCGTTTCCGGCTCAGATAAAGGCAAAGCCAACAGAAAACACAGGCCAGCAATAAGCTAACAAGCGACTGCAGTGCGGCACTAAGCCAACTTGAGTCCACCCTGCCGATTAAAAGTCCGGTCAAAAAATTGACTGCCAGCAACAGTTTTAACAGGAATGGCGAATAGGGTAAATCTTGCGGCCCTTTTTGCAACAGGCAGATGGCAAACAACAACCTAATGACTTCAAACATCGCTTGTTTTCCTTTTCTAAAACGATCTTGTGCTGCTGCTGCGCCACCTAAAAAGGTTTGACGACAGCCAATAGTATAATAGCCACCAAAAATAACACCGGCACCTCGTTCATCCAGCGGTAATAGATATGGGAATGCTGGTTGCGGTCTTGCTTAAAATCAGACAACCAAATGCCGCAAAGCACGTGATAAGCGACCAGCAACACCAGCAATGCCAATTTAAGGTGCAACCAACCGCTAGTGCCGTAAATGGCCCAGGCATAATCATGCAACATCCAGATGCCAAATAGAAAAGTGGCCACCATGCCCGGTGTCATGATGCCAAAATATAATTTGCGCTCCATCACCTTAAAGCGTTCCCTGCTGGTTTGGTCTTCACTCATGGCATGGTAAACAAACAAACGCGGCAAGTAAAACAGCCCCGCAAACCAAGTGACCATAAAAATCAGATGTAGCGCTTTTAACCAGAGCATGGCTTATTCCTTCAAAAACTGTTCAATGGCGGCCCGCATGTCATCCTTATCAAACAGGCCGGTTATTTTTTTCTCAATCATCCCCTTAGGGTTTATCAAAAAAGTGCTGGGTGTCAACTCGACATCACCAAACGCTTTGGCATGTGCCGAGTTTAAATCCAGTGCCACCGGATAAGGCAATTGCATGGCTCTAGACACCGCCACCACCTCGCTAGGCGGGTCGTAAGCCATTGCCACGGCGATAATTTCCAGCCCTTGGTGGTGATAGCGCTGGTACAAGGAGCGCAACTCAGGGATTTCTTTAAGGCAACTTGGGCAGTCGCTTGCCCAAAACACCACCAACACCGGCTTGCCGCGCAACTGTTCAAGCCTGATAGGCTGTCCTGTCAGTGTCATAAAGCCCACATCTGGTGCGGCTTGGTGGGGTTGTGCAAACCACCCTGCCCAGGCAATGCTCAGGCATACAGTAACGGCAGCCAATGGCGACAGGATTTTTTTAAACGGCATAGGCATATCGTTCTATAGGGCGACGCTTCAAATATGGGAGGTCAGTGCCCAGCGTTTGCCTTCCCTTAAAGCCAATATCAGGATTATAACAAAGCTGTTAAAATATATTCTTTTAGCTTGCACGCCACTGGCCCACTTAAAATCACATGAAAAAAATCCTTATTTCCGACAAACTGGCGGAAGCTGGTATCAACTACCTAAACGGACAATCCGGCATTCAAATCCATATCCAAACAGGGCTGGATGAAGACGGATTGTGTGCCATCATCGGCGATTTTGATGCCTTGCTGATCCGCAGTGACACGCAAGTGACCCGCAAAGTGTTGCAAGCAGCCACCCGCTTAAAATTGATAGGCCGGGCAGGCATAGGCGTGGATAACGTTGACATTCCGTTTGCCACTGAAATGGGTGTGATTGTGATGAACACCCCCGATGCCAATGCCACCACCGCCGCCGAACTGGCGGTTGCCCATCTGATGTCATTAAGCCGCCACTTGCCGACTGCCGACCGCTCGGTACGCGCCGGAAAATGGGAGCGCTCCAAATTAATGGGTACAGAAGTCGCCCACAAAACCCTCGCCATTTTAGGCTTCGGTACTATAGGCCGCATTGTTTCGCAGCGTGGTTTGGGCTTGAAAATGGATGTCATTGCTTATGACCCATTTGTCGCACCGGAAATTTTTGCCGAATTGGGCGTGGAGTCTGTTGGTCTGGACGAATTGGTGTCAAGGGCCGATTACCTGACCCTGCATTGCCCACTGATTGAAAAAACCCGTAACATCATCGGCAGCGAGCAATTCGCCATGATGAAAAAAACCACCATGGTCATCAATTGCGCTCGGGGCGGGCTGATTGATGAAGAAGCTTTGTATCAGGCCTTAAAATCCGGTCAGATTGCCGGTGCGGCCCTTGATGTTTACGAAAACGAACCCCCTGCCGGTTCACCTTTGCTGGAATTGGACAACATCGTGTTCACACCGCATCTTGGTGCGTCAACCACCGAAGCCCAAGTGGCGGTTAGCGTGGAAATTGCACGGCAAGCCGTGATGTTCCTGAAAACCGGTGAAGCCGTCAATGCCTTGAACTTACCTAGGCTGTCCGCTGAAGAACTGAAAAAATCCCATGAATTTATGGCATTGTCCACCATATTGGGAAAAATAATGGCGGGGTTGGCAACCCAGCCCCTATCCAAAATTGAAGTGGCCACTTTTGGCAAAGCCGCTGAAGTGGCGGTGCGCCCCTTATCGGTGGCAGCCCTCGTTGGCGTGTTATCCGGCAAGGTGTCCACCCCCGTCAACCGTGTCAATGCCGAGAACCTTGCCAAACGCCAAGGCATTGCCTTGGTTGAGTCCATGGCGCAAGAATCGCATGATTATGTCTCGCTAATAAAACTGACGGGCAGCACTGCCGATCAAAAGATAACTTTGTCAGGCGCATTATTGGGTGGCCGCCAACCACGCTTGGTCTGCATCAACCATTTTGATATCGAAGTGGTGCCGGAAGGCACGTTGCTGATCACCCGTCATGATGACAAACCGGGCATGATTTCCGCCATCAGTGCCGTGTTGGGCAACGCCAACATCAACATTTCACGGATGCAGGTCAGCACTGCCGACGAACAGCAGCAAGCTATGGCGGTCATCAGTGTGTCCGAACCGTTGGGCCCTGACTTGTTACAAAAAATTGCCGCCATTCCAGCCGTACATAAAGCCACCCAAATCAGTTTATGAGCTTTGAGGTCGTCTGCTTTGATTGTGACAGCACCTTAAGCAAGATAGAAGGTATTGATGAGCTGGCGAAACAGGTGGGTCTGGGCGAGGCAATGGCCCGGCTCACCAACTTGGCTATGAATGGTGACGTACCGCTAGAAGCCGTTTACGGGCAACGCTTGTCGCTTATCCGGCCCGACCAAGCCAGCATAGCGGCATTAGCGGAGCAGTACATTGCTGCAATGGTCGAGGGTGTTAAAGATGTGTTTGATGCCTTATTGGCACAAGGCAAAACGGTGCATATTGTCAGCGGTGGCCTGCGTCAAGCCATTCTGCCGCTCGCACAAGTGTTAGGCATACCGGCCGGGCAAGTCCATGCGGTTGACATTTTCTTCAACAGCGATGGCAGTTACAGCCATTTTGACAGCGATTCGCCATTGGCGCAAAGCGGTGGCAAAGCGATAGTGGCAAGCCAGTTGGCGGAACAAGGCAAACTGGTCATGGTGGGTGATGGCAAAACCGATATGGAAGCCAAACAAGCCGGAGCTTTCACTATCGGCTTTGGCGGCGTGGTGGAGCGGCCTGTGGTACGTGAATTGGCGGATGTTTATGTGGCTGATGCCAGCTTGCTGGCGGTGCTGCGTTATATTTAAGCGTTGTTGGGTGGGGCTTTGCCCACCCTCCAACCTGCTAGCCATTAATGGATATGCACTTCACGGTTCTTAACTGTATCGCTCCTGCGTAAAATATAGCCATCCGCTTGCTTGCCGCTTATCCTTGTGCCATCCGTGTTAAGCTGTATTAGCGTGCCTTCATTATCAATATGATAATGCCGCACCACCGTGCCGCCCTTACGCGGGTTTAAAGTGACCCGCTGTTGGTCTTCATCCCAAACATATTTGCCTTTTTCATAATATTCTTTGGAAGAGTCCCGAGCTGGCTGGGTGACCAGCAAATAATTATCATTTTGCTTCAAAGAAAGCGTGGTTTTAATCCCGTTACAATCATCGCACGGCAAAAAACCATAAAACACCCCATGAAACACCAAACTTTTGTCAACCGGTGCGGTTGCCCCGATGTGTCCGGCATGTTCCGAGTGATCCCCAGCCTCGCCCTGTTGCTGGCGGGCCAACTGTTCGCGTGCACGCAAAACCCGCTCTTGGATTTGCATATCAGACTCAGCCATAACGGGGCTAAAAGCGGAAACTAAGGCGGCGAGTGCGAGCAAAGCCAAGCATTGGCGTGCTGTCGGGTAAAATAATGGCATATATAATCCTCCTGTCCTAGGCATGTTGAGCTTATTGTTATACCAGAAAAATCGCTTTATCAAAGCATACCAGCAATATTTTTCACGTTGCCAGCGTTCTTCGATTTCACTCAGGGAACGCACGGAACTACAATAAGCCATGTCCAGTTGCTGGCCGCAAGCCAACCATGCCGTTTACGATACGGTATCAAGCATGTGCTTATCAATATCACCAATCGCAATATTTTTATCCACCAACATCCTATCCCTCAGCTTTATGGCATAAATAATCAAAAACGAATCCAACAACATGCCTTTATTGAACGCCTCATTTTTCAGGTTATTCAATTCCGCTTCACTCATTAGCTGCTGAATGTTATCCCTGACCACCGCAAATGCCCCTTCCTGAATATCGTAGGCGGTTTTGGGCAATTTACGTTCCACCAGTGCCTGCAACACCGGATAAAGCCTATCAATAGTGGCATCGGCATCCACTTTAACGGCAATCTCAATGCCTTGGGGAGTAAGGGCAATAGGGCTTTGTGATTGGGCAAACGGATTGGGGCTTAGCTTTTGGAACACCAAATCCAGCTTGGTTTCCATTCGTATGATACGTTCGCCAAATTCCACCGCTTTGCCAATATTGGCTTCCATGGCAATCACTTTGTCATTGGTCTCGCCCGCTTTTTGCAGCTTTTTATCATGCTCGCCATGCTTATACTGCCAAATGGCTATGGCTGCACTCAGTTTCCAGACCAGCCATATCACCACGACCAACAGCACCAATAGCACGGCCACGCTGGCGTTAAGCTCTTTTAGCAGTTCTGAAAAAAACGGGTTCATAACCTAGGCTGGATAGCTGTATTGATGGGATGTTCGGACTAAAAGGTACACTACGACAATATAGCTTATACCATAGAACATCCGATATATGCAATCGCTGTCTTTTTTAATCGCTAAATTGTCGTGTGTACCGCTTCGCCCTGCGACTGCGAGAGCTATCCCGGCGCGTAGATATAAGGTTTGGGTACACCCAAACCTACGTGCTTTGACTGACTTGTTGGACTTAGTAATAGCACAACTCTATTTAGTATATTTCTGAATTAGCGATATTTCGCCTTGTGATAGGGAAATGAGCAATAACATGGTCTATCAATGCGTCAACGTTATACCCAAATTTAGCACTGTAATACACGGGTTTACTTATGCTTAATCCAGTTGATTCGTTAATGCGGTGTTTTACCGACCACGCCTTTTCCTCTAAAAAATCAACCAAGATAGATTCTGGTTTATTTAGATGGGCATTCCAATTACGCCCTTTCATTGCCATATCTGCTTGATTGATCGCAACAATTACCCGTCTTGGTTCAATTGACTTTAATATTACTGAATCTAATAATTGAAAAGTTGTTCCTAAATCACGCGATCCCCCGTCAAGCAGAACCATCACCAAATCAATAAAATAGTAATCGGTGTTACAAGTTCTCTGTAGCTCCTCTGTAATGTTCTTCGCGTGACAGTAGTCTTTTTCCTTGCCATCACCAAGTCCTGCCGAATCATGAAAGCGTAAAAAATCATGCAAAGAGTGAGCTGAAATGTGTTGCGTTTCTGGATCAACACCGTCCCCAACTTTAGCTGCGGTATAACCGAATAACGCGTTCAGCGTCGAACTTTTACCAGTGCCAGTCCCGCCAACAAGTAAAATATCCAGCGGGGTTAACAAATTATTTCGGCTTATATGTGATTGAATATCATGGAATCTGTAGTTTTTCATGATAGATGGTTTTAATCAAAAATGCTGAAAATACTTTTAATTCCTCGACCAAATAAGCCTGCTAAACCACCAACAGCACCTCCGACAACATTACCCAATCCCTCTCCAACTCGTTTGCCGGGTTCACCGAAAAGAAATTCGCCGACACCACCAAAAACATCTTTACCAATGTCTGAACCCTTCGAAGCAGTTGATCTAATGGCCTCCCATAATGTTTCTTGGATTTCCTGGCGGTAATTTTCTAATCTATCGTCATCCGCCCACATTGTTTTATCACGATTAATATCTTGGGCAAAAGCAGCTCGTTTTTCTTCTTTTGTATGCCGCAAAATAAAAAGTAGCAATTTAGATAAGTTGTAGGGATTTTGCGCTTGATCACCATCTTTGTAACCGGCGCAGTAATAAATTGGCTCAACATCCACTCTAGTGGCTTCTTTGATACGGCTTTGAGTTGATACAACTTTTTCGTCGAGAAATTTTATAAGCTCAGGTTCGGGGCGATTTTCTTTGTGATTCCAATTACGCCCTTTCATTGCCATATCTGCTTGATTGATCGCCACTAACAGCCGGTTTTTATCTTCACCAAGATTAGGAATAATAACTTGATTAATTAACTCAAACGATGTGCCAAGATCACGGCTTCCTCCTTCAAGAATAACAAGAACTAAATCAATTAATAGGCTACCATTAGTATCGGTTTCATGGAGTTTGTCTATAATGTTTTTTGAGTGTTTAATGTCTGCGTCTTTGCCGTCACCGAGACCGGGTGTGTCGTACAGGACTATGTTATTAAACTCAAATTTTTGAACATCCATTGTTTCTGGATTAACGCCTTGACCTACTTTAGCTTTTTCTGAATTGAAAAGCGCGTTAATGGTCGAGGATTTTCCGCAACCAGTAGCTCCTGTAATCAATATGTTGACTTTGGTTTTTTTGAGTTTGTGCAGATTATGTACGACGCGAGCTTTGGCATCATCGCTCAGCGTGTTGTCACGTTCAATTTCGTCAGCCAATTCATCAGCAAAATGTTTTTCGTTCACAAAAGCCTCATTCATTATTTAATAGCCCGCGTTAGTATTTAAGGTGAAGGTCAAATTTAGGCAACTGATGTTACGAGCCTGTAACGGAAATTTTCAGGGTAGTTGTCGCCTCGATGGCTAAATCTCAAGCAGCTTAATTATCAAGCCGCGCGGCTTATGCTACAATCAACCAATAGTTACTATTTCCCCCACTATTGGTTGGTATGCCATGAAAATACAGGAAAAAATACGACTGATGCGGGAAGCCCACCAATGGTCGCAGGAAGAAATGGCCATGAAGCTGAACATGTCCACCAACGGTTATGCCAAAATTGAACGCGGCGAAACCAAGGCGTATATTCCTAAACTGGAACAAATCGCCGAAACCTTAGGCATGGATTTTATGGAACTGATGTCTTTTGGTGAAAAACAGGTTTTATGTTTGATCGGGGAAAATAACAGCAATAACGGCTGTAATATTATCGGATCATCACAGGAACTGGCGGCGGAAATACAAAACCTGAAAGCAGCCGTTAGCCACAAAGATGAAATTATCGAGCATCAAAAACGCGAAATAGCCTACTTGCAAGAGCTGCTGGCTGTGCTGAAAACGGCGCAACAAGGGTAGCTTAGCGGGGATTCGGGGCAAAATCGTGCCGCTTAATACCGGATGCGGGATCATCTAAATAAACGCAGTCGGGTTTAGCCCCGTGCATCATCAGGCTATCAGAAGCAAATCCCCCCATCATTTTCCCTAGCTTATTAGGCCACCAAAGGACAATAAATGACCGATCCCCTGCTGATAGCCGTAATTTTGGCAAGTGTGTTGCTGCTGGTTATATTGATATTATTGGTTTTGCTGCTAAAACGGGTTAACCTGTTGGCGGGCAACAATCCAGCGGTTATGCATAACGAACTGCTCTATTGGCTAAAACAAAGCGAAGAAAACGTAAAACAGGGTTTTGCCGACTCCCGCAAAGAATGGCGCGATATAGGTGCCGATAACAGACGGGAAAATCTTGATGCGTCCAAATATTTGCAGGACACCTTGCTGAACCGTATTGCCGAAAATAACCAGCTGCATAATCAGCAATTGGACTTATTCAAAACAGCTTTTAGCGAGTTGTCAGAAAAGCTGATTAACAACGCCAATGATTTTAAGCTGTCGGTCAGCCAATCTTTTCAGCTGTCCAGTGATGCCCTAAACAGCAAGCAAGATGAGTTCAGGGACAAAACCCTTGCCCGCTTGGATGGTTTTGCCGAAAGCATCCAAAAAGATGCCAAGGACAACCGCAACGAATTGAATGACGCGCTAAAATCGTTTGAAAGCCAGTTTGCCACTAATATTAAAGTGTTTGGTGAACAACTGGGTCAAAAATTTGCCGATTTGCAGAAGCAGCAAACCGATGCCAATGCTCTTGCCAAAGCCAGCATCAGCGAGATTCGTGACACCATCGACAAGCAACTGCACGCCATACGGGAAGACAATACCCAGCAACTCAATGAAATGCGCAAGACGGTTGATGAAAAACTGCAAAGCACTCTGGAAAAACGCTTGGGTGAATCGTTTAAACAAGTCAGCGACCGGTTGGAACAAGTGCATAAGGGCTTAGGTGAAATGCAAACTTTGGCGATTGGTGTCGGTGATTTAAAAAAAGTGCTGTCCAATGTCAAAACGCGCGGCATTTTGGGCGAATACCAATTGGGCAACATCCTCGAGCAAGTGCTTGCGCCGGAACAATACGCCACTAACGTTGCCACCAAGCAGGGTAGCCAAGCTAATGTGGAGTTTGCCGTGAAGCTGCCCGGCAAAGACGATGAAAAAACCGTGTGGCTGCCGATGGATTCCAAATTTCCGCTGGAAAGCTACCAACTGCTGTTAAAAGCCTACGAAGAAGGCGATTTGCTTAAGATTGACCAGACCCAAAAAGTGTTGTTCAAAGCAGTGGAAAGCTTTGCCAAGGACATCAGCGGCAAATACATAGACCCGCCCCATACCACTGATTTTGCCATTATGTTTTTGCCTATTGAAAGCCTGTTTGCCGAGGTGTTGCGGCATCCGCACATGTTTGAACGGCTACAGCGCCAATACCGCATCACCATCACCGGCCCGACCACGTTGTCGGCACTGTTGAACAGTCTGCACATGGGCTTTAGGACATTGGCGGTACAAAAGCGCAGCAGTGAGGTATGGAAGGTGCTGGCGGAAGTCAAAACCGAATTTGCCACGTATGCTGAGCAATTGGCTTTGGTGCATAAACAGCTCACCACGGCCTCTGGTTCGTTGGAAAAATTAAAAAACACACGCACCACGCAGATGCAGAAAAAACTGGATAAGGTCGGTGTTTTGGAGCTGGACAACGACAAGATTGACTTGCCCTTGTTGGATGAGTAGGTTCTACAGGCAATGGACCCATTTTATATGCCAGTTGCCGGGTTATCACTTGACAGGATCAATCACTTTCAACCCTTCCAGCCAGTTGAAATCGTGGGCATTTCGAGTGACTAAGGTTTGGCGATATTTCAGCGCGGCTGCTGCAATGACAGCATCGCCCAACGACATTTTGCGCTGTTGCCGTATGGATGGTAAAGTCGATCATGATCGAAATTACTCGGACTGACGGGAGGCTAGCTGTTATGGTTCCGGGCATTTTTCAATCCGACCAAAGACGAGAAGCGCATGAGGAACTACAAACAGCTAAACCAAGGGTAAAGAGACCAGGGCGGGGTATTGTTGAAAGAGGGTTATGGGCAAAAAAAGATAGCCACAAAGCCCAATGCATCACCAGCCTAATTAAGCTATTCACATTCTTCTTGCAAATAGCCTTTATAGCAAACTTTTTAGCTGATACAGCATATCCAGGGCTTGCTTGGGGCTTAGCTCATCGGCTTTGACTGCTTTCAACAAGTGCACCGCCGGATGGCATTCCTTGCCGACAAACAAATCCAATTGCTGGGCTTCTTTGTCCGCCTGCCTGCCACGGTATGCGGTATCTTCCAATTGCATCAATTTGGCTTTGGCGTGGTCAATCACCGAACGAGGCACGCCCGCTAAGGCCGCCACTTGCAGGCCATAGCTTTGGCTGGCTGGGCCGTCTTTGACGGCATGTAAAAAAATGATTTTGTCGCCATATTCAACCGCATCCAGATGGATGTTATGGATGGTTTTTTGCTCCTCAGCCAGTGCCGTCAACTCAAAATAATGGGTGGCAAATAAGGTGAAGGCCCGTGTTTGCTTGGCCAGAAAATCCGCACAGGCCCATGCCAGCGACAAGCCATCAAAAGTGCTGGTGCCACGGCCCACTTCATCCATCAGTATCAGGCTGTTGGCGGTGGCATTATGCAGGATGTTGGCGGTTTCTGACATTTCCACCATAAAGGTCGAACGTCCGCCCGCCAAATCATCGGACGCGCCAATGCGGGTGAATATCTGGTCAATCGGCCCGCAAGCCATCGCTTGGGCCGGTACATAACAACCGATATGCGCCAGAATCACCAATAACGCCGTTTGGCGCATATAAGTGGATTTGCCGCCCATATTCGGGCCGGTGACGATTAACATGCGCCGTTGATGGGAAAATGATAAGTCATTGGGTACAAACGGGGTGTCGGCGTATTTTTCCACCACCAAATGCCGCCCCGCCTGAATCGACAAACCGGAGGCATCGGTCAGTTCAGGCTGTATCAGATTTAGGCTGTCCGCCCGTCCGGCAAAATTGACCAGCACATCCAATTCCGCCAAACCGGTGGCGCACTGTTGCAATGCCTGCAAAGATTCGGCAAGGGTTGCCAATAATGCTTCGTATAACTGCTTCTCAAATGATAAGGCCTTATCACGCGCACTGAGCACTTTATCTTCAAAGTTTTTTAGTTCCGGGGTGATAAAGCGTTCCGCGCCTTTCAGCGTTTGCTTGCGGATATAATGGGCAGGCACTTTGTCGGCGTGCAAGTGCGAGATTTCAATATAAAACCCGTGGACACGGTTGTAATGGACTTTAAGCGTGTTGATGCCGGTTGCCGCCCGTTCGCGGCTTTCCATATCTAGCAAATAGTGGTCGGCATGTTGGCTAAGATGCCTGAGTTCATCCAGTTCGGGGTGGTAGCCGCTAGCCAGCACGCCGCCATCACGGATCAACACTGGTGGATTATCAATGATTGCCTGTTGCAGCAAAGCCAGCAACACCGGCTGCACGCCGATTGCCGCTCCCAGTGCTGCCAAGTGCGGATTGTCGCTAACAGCCAAAGCAGCCTGCAAATCAGGCAGCACGGCTAAGGTATTGCGTAACACCAACAAATCACGCGGTCTTGCTGACCGTAAAGCAATACGCGAGCTGACCCTTTCTATATCGCCCACTTGCCGTAACAAGGGCTGTATTTCGCCATATAAGTTATTGGACAATAAGCTGGCGATACCCGCATAACGTTGTTTTAGCAAAACCTGATCGCGTAGCGGCCGGTTAAGCCAGCGGCGTAAGCAACGGCTGCCCATAGCGGTTGCGGTATTGTCCAACACGCCAAATAGGGTGTATTGCATTTGTCCGGTGGGGTGGTAGTCCAGCTCAAGATTGCGGCGGCTAGCGGCATCCAATGCAATACAATCCGCACTGCTTTCAATATGGATGCCCTGTAGATGGGGCAAAGCACTTTGCTGGGTATCTTTAATATATTGCAATAACGCCCCCGCCGCCGCCAGCGCCATGGGCAAATGCTCACAACCAAAGCCCTGCAAGTCATGGCAGGCAAATTGTTTCAGCAATAATTGCCGCGCACTGGCGGGTTCAAAATGCCACGCTGGTCTCATACCTATACCGCGTCGCTGCTTGAGCAGGGCGGGCAACTGGATATCTTCAGGCCATAACAATTCGGCAGGGTTCAAGCGGCTTATTTCGCTTAATAATGTATCTTCGGCAGCCAGTTGTTGTAAGGCAAAACGACCGCTGCTGACATCCAAACTGGCCAAGCCATAGCTTGCACCATTGACAGATACTGCAACCGACACCAACAAATTGTCTTGCCGTTCATCCAATAACGCCTCATCAGTGACCGTGCCGGGGGTGATGACCCGCACCACTTTACGCTCAACCGGGCCCTTGGTGGTTGCTGGATTGCCAATTTGCTCGCAGATCGCCACCGACTCACCGTGTTTGAGCAATTTGGCCAAATAGCCTTCGGCGGCATGGTAGGGAATCCCCGCCATTGCAATCGGCTTGCCTTGCGATTGCCCACGGCTGGTCAGGGTGATATCCAACAGGGCTGAAGCCTTTTGGGCATCCTCAAAAAACAATTCGTAGAAATCACCCATGCGATAAAACAACAAGGTGTGCGGATACTGTGCCTTAATGGTCAGAAACTGCTTGATCATCGGCGTATGCGGCAAGACATTGGCCTCAGTCGGCTGCTTGTTGATGGTGGTGGCTTTTTGATTATGCTCTGCTTGGCTCATAGTGTTTTTATAAGCGCCCATGCAATTGGCGCACTAACTTTATGCATCAAACACTACATGCGGCTTGCCTTCGGCAGCAACCACTTGGCCTATCGTGAAAACAGTTTCGCCCAATTGGCTTAGCAAATCCAAGGTGGCTTGTTCATCTGCTTTAGCCACACACACCACCATGCCGATGCCGCAATTGAAGGTGACTAACATATCAGCGAGTGCCACATTACCTTGCTGTTGCAGCCATTGGAACAACGGCGGGAATTGCCAACTGGACAGGCTAATCTGGGCGGCTGTGCCTTCAGGCAATACGCGCGGCAAGTTTTCGGTCAGGCCACCGCCAGTAATGTGTGCCAAGGCATGTACGGGTAATTTTTCCAGCAATGCCAACAGGTTCTTCACATAAATGCGGGTCGGCTCCAGCAAGGCCTCGCCCAGCGTGGTTGTGCCAAACGGATCATTTAAGCTTGCCCCACTATGGCTGATGATTTTACGGATCAGCGAATAGCCGTTGGAATGTGGGCCGGAAGAAGCAATGCCAATCAGGCAATCACCTACTTGCACCTTGCTGCCGTCCAGTACGTTGGCTTTTTCGACAATGCCCACGCAAAAGCCCGCCAAATCATATTCACCTGCCGGATACATGCCCGGCATTTCCGCTGTTTCGCCGCCCACCAAGGCCGCGCCAGACCATTCACAGCCTTGGCCGATACCGGCAATAACCGCCGCTGCGGTATCAACATCCAACTTGCCGGTGGCAAAGTAGTCCAAGAAAAATAACGGCTCTGCGCCTTGCACAATGATGTCGTTGACGCACATGGCAACCAAATCAATGCCCACTGTGTGGTGAATGCCCAAGTCTATCGCCAGTTTAAGCTTGGTGCCGACACCGTCCGTGCCGGACACCAAAACGGGATGTTGGTAACGGTGCAGCGGCAGTTCAAACAACGAACCGAAGCCGCCCAAACCTGCCATGACACCCGCTGTACGGGTACGGGCAGCAATCGGCTTGATGCGTTCCACAAGGGCATTGCCAGCGGCGATATCAACGCCCGCGCTTTTATAATCCAAGCTTTCTTTGTCAGGTAAATTCACTGTGCTGCTCTCCTTGATGGGCTATAACTATGGATATTGTACAAGACCTAGGATTTTTTTTCTGATGGGTCACTGGCTTTGCCGCTTATGCAATCCTCCAAACAATACAGGGCAGTTGTATTTAATGGCAAAAAAAACTAAAGTGGTTTGGGTATAATAAAAAAACAGGTATACCGTTGGATGATAACAATAATACCTAACCAACTAAGAGGAGATAATAAATGAACGTAAAAAAAACCTTACTAAGAAGCTGTCTAATAACTGTCGGTTTGTTGTTAGCCGCCAATGCATTCGCCTACACACCGGAAGAACAAGAAAAAGTCTGTAAAAAACCTAAGTTCACCGATTTTAACCTGACCGAATATACAGCGGAACAAGCGGAAACCGCGCCAGAAGCCGAGCTGATGTTTAAAGTACCCGCATGGACAGATGCCAGCACCATTAAGCTGACCGCCAAAAAACTGCCGCTGGCTTTTTCGGTTGAAAGCAACAGCAGTTTCCATAAGGTCAAGGCGAAATTACCAGTGGAATTTAATGGTCAATTTGTCAGGATTAGTGTCAGTGCCAAGGCCATGCTGGGCTGCCACGGCGAGGCAGGCTGGTTGATTAAGGTCGCCGAGAAAAAATAACCGCTATACTGGGGCTGGGGTATAAAAAGCTGTTTTTATGCCCTACTCCATCCGGCACCGTTTGATGCCGGATAATCTATTGGACGACCATGCAGGCACTCAAAATGCGCCTGTTCGATCCCTTCGGTTGACCGGTTTGACCGCCTTTTTTAGGACTGCTAAAGGCAGGGGTTAATTTTGCGCGGGTTCGCTGGTGGTTTGTTCGGTATTTTCTGTGGGTTCGGTTGGCGTTGCTTCTGTTGCTTCAGGGGCAGTTGGCTCAGGATCAGTTGCTTGCGCTGCTTCAGCCGCTGGTTTTTTTTCCAAACCGGCGACAAAATCGGTGAACCAAGCCTGTTGTTTTACACAATCCAAATCAGCATCTTCTAGAATATCGGTGATATCTGGCAAGCTGCCGCGTTCTTTGGCGTATTGCAAGGCTTGCAAGGCACTATCATAATCTCCGCGCAAAGCATCAATACAGGCCGCGTTATAGGAAGCGGAACCCTTTTGGATGCGGTTGGCATTTTCAAAGCTGCTTTTAGCAAGGCTATACAGCCCATCACTGGGCGAGGCAGTCTGTAAGCGGGCCAAATCCATATAGGCCACGCCCATATCTATGGCGGCACCTAGATAATTGGGGTTGATCAACAGGCAAAAAGAAAATTTGCTGATGGCTTCCTCTAAGAGCGTAATGGCTTGCTCGGCCGGTTTCACCTTGGCTTGGTGCAATAACGCAAAACCCCAGCTGTAAAGGGCTTCGGCACGGATGGGGTCATCCAACAACACCGCCGCATAACCGGAATAGGCGGCATTATAAAAGCTGTCGGCTTCACCTCCTGTGCTGTTGCGGGCTTGGGCGGTGTGTTGGTGGGCGGCGGTCAATTTGGGTTTTTTGGTGAACGGGGCTAACAATGACATGGGTTCGGCTCCTAGTGATTAAGTCAGGTGGTTGATGGGGCTGGGTTCTCCCTGAAGTGCATAAAAGTGACAATGCTTGCGTCCGGAGGGTACAACCCGACAACAATGGCTATTATAAATCAGTCCGGTAATGCTTCTGGTTCTTTTTGGCTTGTGTGGATAAGTGGGGAAACGATAATGAAGTCCAGAAGACTAGTCTTTGCCATAATAATTCTAATCGCCTGGCCTGCCCGGCAAAGTGCCTTGGCACACGGTGGTGGACATGGCGGTGGTTTTGTTGGTCATGGTGGCGGATTTAGCGGTCACCACCATGGCGGCGGTTTTATGGGCGGGATTCACCCGCATAGTTATGGTGGGCTGGGGTTTTATGGCGGCTTGCCTTATTACTGGCCCTATTATGCCAATCCGTATTATGGTGGCCTATATTATGGCAATTCGCCTTACTATCCATCTTCGGGCATCAACATGCCACCAGCCCCGCCGGTGTATATAGAGCAAAGCAGCACACCCGCCATCCAGCCGCGCGAAATCCATAATTGGGATTATTGCCGTAAACCTGAAGGCTATTACCCCCATGTACCAGCCTGCCCGACCGGTTGGCAAAGCATTGACCCGCAACCGCTTGGGCAGGTGCCCGGTTATTGGTACTATTGTGTCAATCCGGCTGGTTATTATCCGTATGTCAGGGCGTGTTTGGCGGCTTGGCAACAAATTGTCCCTTAACGGAGCATCACTATGTCACCGATTTTACGCTATTTATTACCAACCCTCTTGCTGGCGGGCTGTTCAACCCTACCCACTGGCCCTGATATTTTGGTGTTGCCCGGCACCGGCAAAAGCAATGGGCAATTTCGTGACGATGATGGCAACTGCCGACAACTGGCCCAACAACAATTGGCAAGCTCTCCTGCCCCCGATTCTATTGAAGAGGGGCAACAAATTTATGACATCAGCTATATGCAATGCATGTACGGCAAAGGCCACCGCGTGCCCATACCTCGTGAATTGACCTACGGCATGAAGCAAGAATGGCATGCCCCGCCACCGCCCAAT
>CAJAWH010000045.1 GCA_903945605.1 uncultured Methylococcaceae bacterium
ATCATTTTGGGGTCTGTTATCATGTCGCTCATTTTTTCCTCCTTTAGTGCCATATTTTATGGCATTCAAAAATAAGCGGTTACACGGTTTTATTTACACCCTCGCAGGTAACTGAAAAAAGGACACTAAAGGGCTGGCTTGCTGATGTTACCAGCACAGTGATTAATAATATTTTAACCATCGCCCTTATAGGTTTTATCATGTTTGGCTACAACCAATACTCCGTATTAAATCAAAAAACAGAGCAGGCAGTTGGCTTGGAAAACCAACCCTCGCAAAAATAATGTATTTTTCGCTTATGGCTACGCTTCCCACACTCCATAATTGTGATTAAGGCAGTCTGAAACAGTCACTTGCGCCTAATCACCTGCCCTAAGCTGCCCGGCAAGCTGCTGTTCAACACTGATAACAGCGCGGTTGAGCAAGATCAGGTTTTTTTCTTCGCCAATTTGTATGCCCAACATATAAAAAATAGGCATCCAGAACGGATTGATCAATATGCCACCCAACACACTTTTCCAAGTGCGGCTAAGGTTCATCAGCGGGTTGAGCGAGTCCACTAACGGGGGTTCGGGGTGCTGGCTGAAAATGTCGGCAATGGGCGACAATAGCAAGCGTTGCCGCCGGTCGAGCAATGTTAGGGCGTTTGCCAATTTTTTATCCATGGCATGGTAATTTTTGCGGGCCAAGCCAGCGGAAAGCGCGAACGCCAAGGCCACCAAGGGCAATAGTATGTGCGGTGGGGCGACGATGGCAAAGGTGCTGGATAGCATGACCGTGCCTAAGCCTAACATTAAGATGTCTTCTCCCCGCTCCACATCTTGGTCTATGGCTTGAATGATCAGTGTAACGGCTTGTTCGGATGGCTCGTTTAAATAGGCTTTGGGGGCTTTCATGGTGATCTCCATAACAACAATATTCTGTTTACCATAAGCTACCACAATGTCAACCGCTTGGGCCGGATGCCAAGCCGTAGGGGCGTTACATCAGTTGACAATATTCAGCTATATGATTGGTGTTAGGCAAAAAGCCATCCGTTTTAGCACAGCAACCCAGATAAAACTGTCCGTTACCTGAGCAAATGGTTAGGTTAGTCATCGGGCTTGTGGTCGGGGCTTCGGCTACGCTCAGCCAACGTGCTGCGTAATGCCTGCTATTGAATGATGCTAAGCTAATTTTTTCTAGGTGAAGCCGCCGCAAGCGCGTTAAGCTTTTACAATTTGTATGGGATAAAACGCTATGGCTATCAAGGATTGGCCCGCTGAAGAGCGGCCTCGGGAAAAACTGCTGCAACGCGGTGCAAGTGCCTTGACCGATGCGGAGTTGTTGGCCATTTTTTTGCGTACCGGCACGCCCGGCAAGTCTGCTGTCGACTTGGCGCGGGAATTGTTGGACACCTTTGGTTCTTTGAAAGCGTTGCTGAATGCCGACCAAGCACAATTTTGCCGAGGCTTGGGTTTGGGTGCCGCCAAATATGCCCAATTGCAGGCGGTGTTGGAAATGGCGCGGCGGCATTTTGAGGAAATCCTGCAACGGGGCAATGCCTTGTCCAGCCCTGACATCACCCGCGCCTACCTGAGCGCCCATCTGCGCGGCTACAGTTATGAAGTGTTCGCCTGCCTGTTCCTGGACAACCAACACCGGGTTATCCAGCTGGATGAAATGTTCCGTGGCACGTTGGACAGTGCCAGCGTTTACCCGCGTGAAGTTGTCAAACAAGCTTTGCACCATAATGCCGCGGCGGTCATTTTTGCCCACAACCACCCCTCCGGCATTGCCGAACCTAGCCAATCCGACAAGCTTATCACTGATAAGCTCAAACAAGCCTTAGGTCTTTTTGATATCAGGGTGTTGGATCACTTTATTGTTGGCGATGGCCCACCGTATTCATTTGCAGAGCATGGCTTGCTTTAACAAGAACGCAGACAGGCTTGCAGGATAAGGCATTAGCCTGGACAGGCAGGGCCGTTGTAGCTGGCTTTAAAGGCGCCGAAGTTGCCATTGGGCATAGGCTGTTGGGTATTAAAGCTGACATAGCGGCCGACTATCGATTGGGTGCCTATCACCTGCCCCGTTAAATTGATGATATTGCCTTGCCCTATGCCATCTTGTGCGCCATAGAAATGAAAAGAATCCCCTTGCTGTAACCAAGTGCCCGACCAATTGTCATTGATTATGATAGGGCTGGCACTGCCCCAAGTATTACCACCACCAAAACAATAGCCTGCTGTGGTCACTTGATTTTCCAATGGGTCTTGGTAATAAGAAAATGTCCAATAGCCTGGCTTTATAAGATGCTGGGATACCGAAAGCGGGAAAGCGGGCTGCTGGAGGGGTGGCAACGGGCCGATAATGGCAATAGGGGTTGCTGCGTTGGCGTTGGTGGCTATAAGCAAGGCAACTGTGTTCAGCAAAAAACGAGTCGGTTTTTTTAGCATGGCTGGCTTCTTGAGTAAGGTTATAAATTTAGATGATAGCACTGTTGACCGGACACTTCAAAAATATTTAACACTCTGATTTTAATATATTATCAGGTATTTCTATTGTTTTTAGTGGCACTTGGCCGGAATCTATACACAAACGGATAAGTCTCCTATATGACATGCACTATAGTCTTGCCAACACCCAGCAACTGCAACTGGCTTTCAGTGTCATGGGTAAAGAACAATTGGCTCACCAGCGAAACATTGCCGGCCATAATATCAAGCTCCGTGCCGTTGCCGTGGTAAACCTTCTCCGAGATGGTGTCGCCACTCAGTTTGATGAGCGAGAAATTCAAATCGGCGACTTGGCTGGTCTCGAAGAGCATCCCCGGCAACGATGTGGGTACGATTTCAATTGCGTGGCTTTGCAGGCTGCTTAGTGACAAGCTGCTGATATTAAAAAGGGTGTCTTTTATCGACAATAGGTAAGGTGAAGTGATGGCGTTCAACGCCCCTAGGCCGCCGCTCACCTGCGCCGCTGTCAAGGATAGCGTGGGGATTGCCTTATCGGTCAAGGCTATGCCGGACAACTTGCCGATATTGCTTGCCAGGCTGCTGAGGTTGGCAGTGACATCGGCTGCACTATCCAGCACAGCAATAGCCTTAACATGGCTATCCTTAGCATCGGCGACCACGTTGGCTGCCGTTTCGCCACTGATGCCCAAACTATAATGTGTGCTGATCTTGCCCAGCACCGCCGCATCGTGGGCGAATTGGGTGGCGGTGATAGCTAAGGTAGGGATGCCGGTGTCGGTCAGGGCGATGCCACTGAGCTTGGCATTATTCGGAGCTAGTGCTGAATCCAACACCGCCAGCACGTTGGCGGCAGTATCCACCACGCCAATAGCTGTCACATGGCGGTTTTTGATGTCGCCAGCCACGTTGGCCGCCACTTCGCCGCTGATAGTGAGGTGGTAAGGGGTGATGATTTGTGCCAGCACAGCCGCGTCGGCGGCATAGTGGCTAGCCGTTAGGGTCTTGCTGGGTATCCCGCCATTAGTTAATTTAATGCCTTTAATGGGTACTGGCAATGCATTGATAGTGTTTATGTCTGAAAGGATATTGCTGAATGTGTCAGTAATAGTGATGGTTAGGCTGTTGTTGTCGAAGCCAGCCCCAAAAGTGTCTTGGCCCAAGCCCGCCGCTAGCGTCTGCAAGGCAACCGCGTTGGCTACGACTTGAGCGGCAGTGTCACTGACGGACAGGGTCAGGTAGTTGTTGTTTTGGATATTAATGGAACCATAGGTGTCTTGGGCGAGTCCCGCCGCCAGTGCCTGTAAAACAGTGCTGTTGGCGGTGACATGGGCCGCTGTGTCGCTGATGGTGAGGGTCAGTTGGTTATTGTTGTTGGTGCCATAGCCATCCTGCACCAGCCCCGCCGCCAGTGCCTGTAAGGCAGTGGCGTTGGCGGTAACATGGGCAGCGGTGTCGCTGATGGTGAAGTTCAAGTGGCTGTTGTTGGCGTAGCCGGAACTATAGGTGGCTTGTGCCCATCCTGCCGCCAGTGCTTGTAAGGCAGTGGCGTGGGCGGCAACTTGGGCCGACGTGTCGCTGATGGTAACGTCTAGTTGGTTATTGTTACTGTTGCCATCATTATAAGTGGCTTGCGCCAGCCCCGCCGCCAGTGCCTGTAAGGCAGTGGCATTGACGGCAATTTGGGCTGCTGTGTCGCTGATGGTAAGGATTAAGTGGTTGTTGTTGATGCGCCCGGAAAGATAACTGTCTTGGGCCAATCCCGCCGCCAGCGTCTGCAACGCAGCTACTTGGGCGGCGACGTGAGCCGCCGTGTCGTTGATGGTAAAGTTCAAGTGGCTGTTGTTGCTGTTGCCATCATTATAAATGGCTTGCGCCAGCCCTGCCGCCAGTGCCTGTAAGGCAGTAGCGTTGGCGGCAATTTGGGCTGCTGTGTCGCTGATGGTAAGGGTCAAACGGTTGTTGTTGAGGAGGCCGGCAATATAACTGTCTTGGGCCAGCCCCAGCGCCAGCGTCTGTAAAGCAGTGGCGTTGCTGGCGACATCGGCTGCCGTGTCGTTGATGGTGATCGCTAAGCTGTTGCTGTTGAAGTAGTTATAATAAGCATCTTGGGCTAGCCCGGCTGCCAGCGATTGCAAAGCGATTGCATTGATGCCAACATGGGCGGCACTGTCATTGATTGAGATGCTTAGGCCGTTGCCGAGCTGGATCACCCCTGCCGCAAACGCCTCCAAAGCGGTTGCATTGACGGCGATAGGGGTTGCTGTGTCGTAAATGCTCGAGAATGTTTCGAGGCTGCCGTGGTAGTAGGTTTTGGTGGCAAGCACCAATAAGTCGGCGGCATTGAGTCGCGCATAAAATTCGCCATTATCACCCTGTAAAGAGACGATTTGCGCCCCCAAGGCAACCAGTGCATCGGCACTGGCGGCTATGTTGGCATTGCTGTCCCGGATGATGAGAGGGGCGGTTGAGGTCTTGGCATAAACTAGGGCTTGGGCAACAGTCAGGGTTACGGGCGTGGTCATGAACAGTTCCTCGATAATGGCTTTACTAAGGTTTTGCGTCTGGGGCCGCCACAAAGGATAGGGCGGCAGTCACTGCACTAGCCTATCATTTGGTTATCATACCCCTGTTCTGCGATAAGTTCTTTTTGCTGCAATGTTATCACGGGGTGGCCGATTTTTTAAGGCTTACTAGGGTTTTCCACGTCTGCAGCCTAGCAATTTACCCTTTCGACTAAAAGCCATTAATTTGTTACAATAGCCAGCTTGATTCATGCCTCATACAGGGCAGCCATGCATAAAACTGGGGTAGAGGGCATTTGCCGCCCCATGCTTTTGCAATTTGTGCGGTATTCATCCGAACCCTCATCTGAACTAGGAGTCCATGTCAAATTTCGCCAAAGAAATCATCCCTGTCAATCTTGAAGACGAGATGAAGCAGTCTTACCTGGATTACGCCATGAGCGTGATCATAGGCCGGGCTTTGCCTGATGTCCGCGATGGCCTCAAGCCGGTGCATCGTCGGGTTTTGTATGGCATGTATGAAGTGGGCAACGACTGGAACAAGCCGTATAAAAAATCCGCGCGTATTGTCGGGGATGTGATGGGTAAATATCACCCGCACGGCAATTTGGCGATTTATGACACTATGGTCAGGATGGCGCAGCCTTTCTCCATGCGCTACATGCTGATAGACGGACAGGGCAATTTTGGTTCGGTGGATGGCGACCCGCCCGCCGCAGACCGTTACACCGAAGTGCGGTTGGCCAAAATTTCCCATGAATTGCTGGCGGACTTGGACAAAGACACGGTTGACTTTATCCCTAACTATGATGAATCGGAATCTGAGCCCCGCGTTTTGCCGACCCGTGTGCCAAACTTGCTGGTCAACGGCTCTTCTGGCATTGCCGTCGGTATGGCCACCAATATACCGCCGCACAATTTGGCGGAGGTGGTCAGTGCTTGTTTGGCTATGATTGACAACCCCGATATCAGTGTTCAGGAGCTGATGCGGTATATTCCCGGCCCGGATTTCCCTACCGCCGGTTTCATTAATGGCGCATCAGGCATTTACCATGCCTACATGACCGGACGCGGCAAAATTTATTTGCGTGCCCGTTGCCACTTTGAAGACATTAGCGGTGGCAGCCGCCATGCTATTGTCACCACCGAACTGCCCTATCAGGTCAATAAGGCAACTTTGCAAATTAAGATTGCCGAGCTGGTCAAAGAAGGCAAGCTGGAGGGCATTTCCGAAATCCGTGATGAGTCGGACAAGGATGGAATGCGCTTGGTGATTGAGCTACGGCGCGGCGAAGTGCCGGAAGTGGTGCTTAACAACCTGTACAAGCAGACGCAATTCCAGACCGTGTTTGGCATCAATATGGTGGCGTTGCTGGATGGCCGTCCGCATTGCATGAACTTGCTTGATATACTCAGCGCGTTCATTGACCATCGCCGTGTATGTGTCACCCGCCGCACGGTGTTCCTGCTCCGCAAGGCGCGTGAACGGGCGCATGTGTTGGAAGGTTTGGCGGTGGCGTTGGCGAATATCGATGACATGATCAGCCTGATTAAAAATTCGCCCAACCGCGAACAGGCCAAAGAGGGTCTGCTGACCAAAACTTGGCAGGCCGGTTTGGTGGCAAGCCTTTTGGAGCGTGCTGACGCTGGCCGTTCAAGGCCGGAAGGCTTGGCGGTGATGTTTGGTATCCACGGCGATCAATACCGTTTGTCGGAAGTGCAGGCCCAGGCGATTTTGGATTTGCGCCTGCACCGTTTGACCGGTTTGGAGCAAGACAAATTGGTTGATGAATACCGGCAATTGCTGGCACAAATTGATGGCTATCTGTTCATTCTGGCAAACGATAGCCGCTTGATGGAAATCATCCGCGAAGAACTGACTGCCATTAGGGATGAATACGCCGATCCTCGCCGCACCGAAATCATTCAAAGCCAGCTGGATTTGTCTGATGGCGATTTGATCACCGAAGAGGATATGGTGGTCACTATGTCACATGAAGGCTATGTCAAGTCACAACCGTTAACCGATTATAAAGCCCAACGGCGCGGGGGTCGGGGCAAGTCGGCGACGGCGACCAAAGAGACCGATTATGTTGAAAAGCTGATTGTCGCCAACACCCATGACACCATTTTATGCTTTTCGTCATTGGGCAAAGTTTACTGGCTTAAAGTGTACCAATTGCCGGTGGCCTCGCGGGCTGCACGGGGCAAGCCGTTTGTCAATCTGTTGCCGTTGGAGCCGGAAGAACGGATTAATGCCTTAATGCCGATACGCGAATTTAGTGAAAATAAGTTTGTGTTTATGGCAACCTCGGCAGGTACGGTCAAAAAAACACCGCTGAACGAATTTGAACGCCAACGCAGCAACGGCAAAATAGCTATTGAATTGCGTGAAGGTGACAGCTTGGTGGGGGTGTCTGTCACTGATGGGCAGCAAAATATCTTGTTGTTCAGCAGCATCGGCAAAGCGGTTTGCTTTAATGAGGCTGATGTCCGTTCCATGGGCCGGACGGCTTCAGGTGTGCGGGGCATGAAACTGAAAGAAGGTGAGAAAATCATCTCCTTGATTATCGCTTCGGAAGGCACAGTGCTGAACATCACTGAAAATGGCTATGGCAAACGCACCAAGCTGGAAGAGTTCACTTGCCATAAACGCGGCGGACAAGGCTTGATTGCCATTCAGACCTCGGAGCGCAACGGGGCGGTGGTCGGTGCGGTGCTGGTCAACGATAGCGATGAAATCATGCTGATCACCGATGGTGGCATTTTGGTGCGCACCCGTGTGGATGGCATTTCGGTGGTGGGCAGAAACACCCAAGGTGTGACCATTATCCGTTTGGACAAAAAAGAAAAAGTCATTGGTGTTGACCGTATTGAAGGATTGGCGGGCGAGGAAGAATACATTGACAGTGACGATGTTGATGATGCCTTGCCTGATGGGCCGCTTTCAGAAGTGGTTGACGACAGCGGACAAGAAGAATAAATCCGGCTATCTGCTTGCCCTACCGGCAAGCCAAACATAATCCCCGCAAGTCTTTGGCTGCCACGAGGCATTGCGTTAAATAAACCGTTAAATGAGAACTACCATGTCGAGAGTCTATAACTTTAGTGCCGGCCCGTCCACTTTGCCTGAAACCGTGTTACAGCAAGCCCAAAAGGAGCTTTTGGAATGGCGTGATAGCGGTATGTCAGTCATGGAAATGAGCCATCGCGGCAATTATTTTTCGCAAATTGCCGAAGAGCTGGAGAGTGATTTGCGGCTGCTGTTGTCAGTGCCGGACAATTACCACGTGCTCTTTTTACAAGGTGGCGCGTCTGCCCAGTTTTCGTTGATTCCGCAAAACCTGTTAAAAGACAAGACCAAAGCCTGTTACATAAAAACAGGGGCATGGTCAGAAAAAGCGATTAAAGATGCCCAGGCTTATTGTGATGTGGTGGTTAGCGCCAGTTCCGAGGCGGAAAATTTTACCGCAATACCTGCCGAAGACACTTGGCAACTGGACCAGGAAGCGGCCTATTTGCACTACACCAGCAATGAAACCATTCACGGTGTGGAGTTCAACGACGTGCCGGATAGCCAAGGCTTGCCTTTGGTGGCGGATATGTCTTCCAACATCTTGTCGCGCCGTATGGATGTCAGCCGCTACGGCCTGATTTATGCGGGCACGCAAAAAAATATGGGGCCGGCCGGTGTCACGGTGGTGATTGTGCGTGATGATTTGGTCGGCTTTGCCCAAAAAACCACACCGCCGGTGTTGAACTATGCCGAACAGGCAAAAAACCAATCCATGCTTAACACCCCGGCCACTTATAACTGGTATCTGGTGGGCTTGGTGCTGAAATGGCTGCAAGGCCAAGGTGGCGTTAAGGCGATAGAACAGCGCAACATCACCAAAGCGGCACTGTTGTATGATGCCATAGACGCTTCTGCCCTCTATAGCAACCCTGTCGCCCTCGCCGCCCGTTCCCGCATGAACGTGCCGTTCATTTTAGCTGACAACAATCTCGACAAACTGTTCCTTAGTGAGGCTGAAGCCAACGGCTTGGTTGAACTAAAAGGCCACCGTTCTGTAGGCGGTATGCGTGCCAGCATTTACAATGCCATGCCGGAAGAAGGCGTTAAAGCCTTGATTGACTTTATGGCTGAATTTGAACGCACCCATTAACCCTGCGCTTTTTGAGAGCTGAGCCACCATGTCTTCAGTCACCCCGCTTGCCGAATTAAGGGAGCAAATCGACGCGATTGACCAGCAAATTTTGCATCTGATCAATCAGCGGGCACTGTGTGCTTTGGAAGTTGCACGGACTAAAATAGCACAAGGTGAGCAGGGCACTTTTTACCGGCCTGACCGCGAATCACTGGTGTTAAGGCGGATTAAGGAACTGAATCCCGGGCCATTGTCTGATTATGCGGCGGTCAGGTTGTTCAGGGAACTGATGTCGGCCTGTTTGGCACTGGAAAAACCGCTGGATGTCGCTTTCTTGGGGCCTGAAGGCACGTTCACCCAGCAAGCGGTGGTCAAGCATTTTGGCCATGCCGTCCGGTCAGTGCCATTAGCTTCGATCAATGCTATTTTTAGTGCCGTTGAACGGGATAACTGCCAGTTTGGTGTGGTGCCGGTGGAGAATTCCACTGAAGGAGTGATTAATTACACACTGGACAGATTTTTGTTGTCGCCACTAAAAATTTGCGGTGAAGTGGAAATCAGGGTGCATCAAAACCTGATGAGTTTTGTGGAAAGTTTGGCGGATATTAAAGAAGTCTTTTCCCATCAACAATCCTTGGCACAATGCCAGCATTGGTTGGAAAGCCATTTGCCGGGCGTTAAGTTGACGGCGGTCAGCAGCAATTCGGAGGCGGCGCGTTTGGCGACGCTCGATAAGCAGACAGCCGCCATAGCCGGTGCAATGGCGGCGGATGTCTATAATTTGCCTATCCTGCATCAGAACATTGAGGATGAGACCAACAACACCACCCGTTTTATTGTCATTGGCAAACAAGATTCAGCCTCCACCGGCAATGATAAAACCTCTTTAGTGGTGTCCACCGGCAACCAAACGGGGGCATTGTATAAAATCCTTGAGCCGTTTGCCCAGTATGGCATCAGTATGATGAACATTGAATCCCGACCTTCCCGCCAAGGCTTGTGGGATTATGTGTTTTTTATTGATATTGAGGGCCACAGCGAAGATGAAGCCATCGTCAAGGCATTGGCGCGGGTGCAAGAAAACGCCAACATGCTTAAGTTGTTAGGCTCTTACCCCAAGGCTGTTTTGTAGGTTTTTAAAGAATAGGCGCAACATGGATAACATTTATAGTCTGGCCACTCAGGGCGTACAACAACTGGTGCCTTACCAAGCTGGCAAACCCATTGAAGAATTGCAGCGCGAGTTGGGGCTGGACACTATTGTCAAATTGGCATCCAATGAAAATCCACTGGGGCCCAGCCCGTTGGCATTGCAAGCCATAGAGGAAACATTGCCGCAGCTGGCCTTGTACCCCGATGGCAATGGCTTTAACTTAAAACAGGCGCTGGCGCAAAAATTTGCCGTTGACAGCAGCCAGATCACTTTGGGCAATGGTTCCAATGATATTCTGGAACTGGTTGGCAGGGCTTTTTTGGCACCAGGGCTGGAAGCGGTGTTTTCCGAACATGCCTTCGCGGTATACCCTATTGTCACCCAAGCGGCGGGGGCAACGGCGGTGGTCACGCCCGCCCGCCATTACGGGCATGATTTACCCGCCATGTTGGCGAATGTGACTGGCAAAACCCGGGTGGTTTTTGTTGCCAACCCCAACAACCCCACCGGCACATTATTAAGCCAGGCCAGCCTTGAGGCTTTTGTCAAGGCATTGCCGGACAGCTGTATTTGTGTGCTTGATGAAGCCTATTTCGAGTTTGTCAGCCACAACGGCACAGTTGACTCAATAAGCTGGCTGATGGATTGCCCCAATCTGATCATTACCCGCACGTTCTCCAAAGCATACGGCTTGGCGGGTTTGCGGGTTGGCTATGCTTTTTCCAGTCCGGCCGTTGCGGATATCCTTAACCGTGTGCGCCAACCGTTCAACAATAATAGCTTGGCGTTGGTGGCGGCGGAAGCGGCTTTGGCAGACACGGCACATTTGCAACTTACCTTGGCCAATAACAGCCAAGGGATGCAGCAATTGACTGATGGCTTTAAGCAGTTGGATTTGCCTTGGATACCGTCATCCGGTAATTTTGTTGCCGTCGATTTGCGCCGCCCCGGCTTGCCCGTTTATCAGGCATTGCTGCACCAAGGCGTAATCGTCAGGCCGGTCGCCAATTACGGGTTGCCCGACCATTTACGCATCAGTATCGGCACAGCGGCAGAAAACAGCTTCTTTTTAAATGCCTTGGCGGACTGCCTGTCCTAATGGTTAGGCAGCTGTGCATTATCGGGGTCGGCCTGATTGGCGGCTCCATTGCCCGTGCCGCCCGACAAGCCGGATTATGCCAGCGCATTATCGGTTATGGTCGCCCAGATGATCTGCACAACCTAAAATCTGCCAAGGCATTGGGCGTTATCGATGACTATTGCCTGGATTTGGCAACCGCCGTGCAAGATGCCGATATGGTGATCATCGCTACCCCAGTAGGTGCCATAACCCACATTTTAACGGCCTTGCGGCCACTTTGGTCAGCCCAAACGGTTTATACCGATGTCGGCAGCACCAAGGGCAATGTTATCCAAGCCCTTGCAACCGTGTTCGGTGACGTGCCGGACAATTTTATCCCCGCCCACCCCATCGCCGGTGCCGAGCGCAGCGGAGTGGAAGCCGCCAAAGCGGACTTGTTCCATAACAAACGGCTGATTATCACCCCACTGGCGCATACCCGTACTGACTGCTTAGGGCAGGTGCAAGCCTTTTGGCGTGGGTTGGGGGCGCTGGTTTCCAGTATGGACGCGCAACACCATGACCGCGTGTTTGCCGCCACCAGCCATTTGCCGCATGTGCTGGCCTTTGTTTTGGTGGATATGCTGGGGCATAGGGACGAGCAGGAAGAAATTTTCAAATACGCCGCCGGTGGTTTTAAGGACTTCACCAGGATTGCCTCCAGCGATCCTGCCATGTGGCTGGACATTTGTTCCGCCAACCAAAAAGAATTGGTTCCGCTGCTTGATAAATTGCAGTGCGAACTTGATAACATACGGCAGATGCTGGTCGAAGATGACCGCCAGAAGCTTTTTGCAACATTCATGTATGCCAGAAATGCACGGCAACGCTTTTTACAACAGTTTGAAGGTATTATGTCAAAATCAAGCACATTCTATGTCCAGCCAGGTGGCCAATTAAAGGGCATCGCCCGAGTGCCGGGCGATAAATCCATGTCGCACCGTTCTATTATGCTAGGCTCACTGGCGGAAGGCACGACCCATGTAAAAGGCTTTCTGGAAGCCGAAGATGCCTTGGCGACCTTACAGGCATTCCGTGATATGGGTGTGGTGATTGAAGGCCCGGTCAATGGTGAAGTCACCATCCACGGGGTCGGCAAGCATGGCCTGCAAGCTCCGAAAAATGATTTGTATCTGGGCAACTCCGGCACTTCCATGCGTTTGCTGAGCGGTTTATTGGCGGGCCAGCCGTTCAATTCCGTGTTGACCGGCGACAAATCTTTGTCCGGCCGGCCTATGAAACGCGTCACCGACCCGCTGGCACACATGGGTGCGGACATCAAAACCACTGAAAACGGCACTGCGCCTTTATATATCACCGGCAAAGCCGGACAAATGCAAGGCATCCATTATGAAATGCCCATTGCCAGCGCCCAAGTCAAATCATGCCTGATGTTGGCGGGCATGTATGCACAAGGCGAGACCAGCATCACCGAGCCCGCCCCCACCCGTGACCATACCGAACGCATGTTGGCGGGTTTTTCCTATCCGGTCAAAAAGGAGGGCAGCACGGTCAATATCAACGCTGACGGCAAATTGCTGGCTTGTGATATTGACGTGCCCAGTGACATTTCATCCGCCGCATTCTTTTTGGTGGGCGCATCCATTGCACCGGGTTCAGACATTACCCTGCAACATGTCGGCATCAACCCGACCCGTACTGGTGTGATTGACATTTTACGTTTAATGGGAGCCAATATTACCGTGTCCAATGAACGCGTAGTGGGCGGTGAACCGGTGGCCGACTTGCACGTTGTCTATAGCCCATTGAAAGGCATTGATATTCCTGAAGAACTGGTGCCATTGGCAATTGATGAATTTCCCGTGCTGTTTGTGGCTGCGGCCTGTGCCGAAGGGCAAACCCGCTTAAGTGGGGCGGAAGAATTGCGCGTGAAAGAATCTGACCGTATCCAAGTGATGGCGGACGGCTTGCAGTTATTAGGGGTGGATGCCCAACCCACGCCAGATGGCATGGTCATTCAGGGCGGCAACCCGATTGGCGGCGGCACAGTGGTATCGCATGGCGACCACCGCATTGCCATGGCGTTTTCCATTGCCGGTTTACGCGCCCATGCCCCCATCACTATTTTGGATTGCGCCAACGTCAACACCTCATTCCCTGAATTCAAGTCAATAGCCATCCATTTAGGTTTGGATTTGGTGTCAGAGGAAAGCTAATGTTGCCACCCGTATTGGCCATTGATGGCCCCAGTGGTGCCGGGAAAGGCACGGTTAGCCGCCTGGTAGCGAAAAAACTGGGCTGGCATTATTTGGACAGCGGTTCCATTTACCGCGCCTTGGCTATTGCCGTATTGCAAAAAGCCATTGATGTGGCTGATGAAGCAGGCATTGTCGAAATAGCGCGGACAATGGAACTGGCCTTTGCTTGCGCTGACGGGCTAGCGGTGACCCTGGACGGCAATGACATCACCCACCAATTGTCACTGGAAACCACCGGCAACACTGCCTCTATGATTGCCGTGTTGCCAGCGGTGCGGGCTGCGTTGCTGGAAAAACAACACAGTTTCCGGCGGATGCCGGGCTTGGTTGCCGACGGTCGGGATATGGGCACAGTGGTTTTCCCTGATGCCCCCCATAAGATATTTTTGACCGCCAGTGCAGAAAAAAGAGCGGAAAGACGATATAAACAGTTGATAGAAAAAGGAGTTGATGCTAACCTATCACGTTTATTGTTGGACATACAAGAAAGGGACCGCCGCGATAGCGAACGGGCTGCTGCGCCGTTGCTTATGGCGGCGGATGCGGTTTTTTTGGATACTTCAGAAATGCCGGTTGAAAGTGTGATTGCTGAAGTGTTGCGTCTTATCAATAAATAATTTTTACTGACTGCCGCCTTGACCGTTGGGTTGTTGTAACCCAGGTTGGGTGCGGTTTTTTTAACTTTGATAATGAAAAGGCTTGTTCGTGTTTCGACAAGCTTGGGAAAAGAGAAAATGAGCGAAAGCTTTGCTGAATTATTTGAAGAAAGTCTAACCAAAACTGAAATGCGTCCGGGTGCCATGTTAATGGGTACTGTGGTGGATATCGAAAACGATATGATTATCGTCAGTACGCATTCTAAATCCGAAGGTGTCATCCCTAAATGGCAATTTCTGAATAACGAAGGTGAATTGGAAGTTTCTATTGGTGATGAGATTGAAGTCGCCCTTGATTTGTTTGAAGATGGTTTAGGTGCCACCCTCCTTTCCCGAGATAAAGCGAAGAAAAACAAAGCCTGGTCTGAGTTGGAAAACGCCTTTGAAAACGATGCCACCATCATTGGCCGTATCAATGGCAAAGTGCGCGGCGGCTTTACTGTTGCGGTCGGTGCATTACGTGCCTTCTTGCCCGGTTCTTTGGTCGATGTCCGGCCTATCAGGGACACGGCATTTTTGGAAAACCGTGACTTGGAATTCAAAGTCATTAAAATCGACCAAAAACGCAATAATGTCGTCTTGTCACGTCGTGCCGTTGTAGAAAAAGAATACAGTGCAGAAAGGGAAGAATTGCTCAAAACCTTGGAAGAAGGTGCTATCGTCACTGGTGTGGTCAAAAACTTGACCGATTACGGCGCATTTATCGACTTGGGCGGCATTGATGGTTTGTTGCACATCACCGATATGGCATGGCGACGTGTACGCCACCCTTCTGAGTGTGTGGAAATTGGCCAAGAAATTAAAGTTAAAGTCCTGAAATACGACAAAGACAAAAACCGCGTGTCCTTGGGCATGAAACAAATGGGTGAAGACCCTTGGTTGAACATTGCCCGCCGCTACCCAGCCGGTACCCGCGTGTTCGGTAAAGTCAACAACCTGACTGATTACGGCTGCTTCGTTGAAATTGAAGAAGGCGTGGAAGGTTTGGTGCATGTTTCCGAAATGGACTGGACCAACAAAAACGTCAACCCGTCAAAACTGGTGCAACTGGGCGATGATGTTGAGGTGATGGTGTTGGAAATCGACGAAGAACGCCGCCGTATTTCTTTGGGCATGAAACAATGCAAAACCAATCCTTGGGATGAGTTTGCAGCCACCCATAATAAAGGTGACAAAATTTCCGGTAAAATCAAATCCATCACTGATTTTGGCATTTTCATCGGTTTGGATGGCGGCATAGATGGCTTGGTGCACATGTCTGACATTTCTTGGGCCGACGAAGGCGAAGCTTCTGTCCGCGACTTCAAAAAAGGCGACGAACTGGAAACTGTTATTTTGGCGGTCGATTCTGAACGTGAACGCATTTCACTGGGCATCAAACAACTGATTCAAGACCCGTTCCAAAACTTTTTGGCGACTTATGAAAAAGGCAGCTTAGTCAAAGGCACTATTAAAGAAGTGGATGCCAAAGGTGCTGTAGTGATTTTGGCTGACCATGTGGAAGGTTATTTGCGTGCTTCTGAAATTCAGCGTGACCGTGTGGAAGATGCACGCACCTTGTTGAATGAAGGTGACACGTTGGAAGCCAAATTCATTGGTGTTGACAAGAAAAGCAAAACCATCTCGTTGTCAATTAAAGCCAAAGAACAAGATGAAGAAACCCATGTCATTAAAGATCATACTCAACAACAGTCTAGCTCACCGACTTTCGCTGACATCTTTAAACAAATAGAAAAATAAATCTAGGCATAAAAGGCCAAGTATCTTAAATACTTGGCCTTATGGTTTTTCTTTTTCATAGGATAGAACGTGACAAAATCCGAATTAATTGAAGTATTGGCCAGGCAACAACCTAACTTGGCCTTAAAAGATGTAGAGTCCGCGGTAAAGTGCATTATCGAAAAAATGAACCAAGCGCTGTCTTCCGGTGAACGGATTGAAATCCGTGGCTTCGGCAGTTTTTCCTTGCACCTACGTCCTGCACGGTTAGGCCGCAACCCTAAAACGGGGGAATCAGTGGCGTTGTCCAAAAAATATGTGCCGCATTTTAAACCGGGCAAAGAGTTGCGCGACCGGGTCGACGCTTCCAGGGACAAACATTCTATTAGCGATTGAACGCAAGCCCTTTAGCCAGAATCGGTTTATAGCACCTGATATCTGGTTTGCCTACCGAAAAAACTACCGATCAACCCCAACAGGGCGTGGTCGGTTTTTAAGCATCCCCCTCACCCAAAACCAAAACTCAGCCATAGCTTAAAAAGACCGCTTGCCCAAGGCATTCTCTAAATGCTTGGTTGACTTTATTGGCCTATTTTCAAAAAAACCACACAACAGAAGCAGGCCATACCCGCAACCAATCCGAAGCTAGCGCATTGGATTGCCCTAGGCATGGCCCGCTTCTGCTGGCGTAGGCTCAAGCTAGGTAGGGGATGCCAATGCACCCCCTACCCTATGCAGATTAATACGGCACTTATAAACCATAGTATCCGGTGTTAGCCGAATCGGCAATTAAAATGGATTTAAGGTTTTTAATATTGGCAACACTAGCCGCTCCGTAATAGATATTCAAATCCGCTGTGGCGGTATCCAGTTTTGCCTTAATGATCGCATCGGCAACCGTTAAACCCAGCGACTGGCCTTGATAATTGTCATTACCAAAATGCACCCCCAAATAAATACGGCTGCGTCCGGTTTCTAACTGCAATTGCGAGAACGTGGCAACATTGCGTGTTGTGGCATCAGACCCATAAACAGTCGGATCCACCTGACCCGTGCCGTTGTTGGTGCCTATCAACCAAGGCAATGAAGTTAAACTGACGGCTGCACCATTTTTCGCAATTTTATCAGTCTTAAAATAGGCTCTGAGTATTTCTGCACCTGCCGCAACCGTTGCACTGTGCCCGCTGGTGCTTGAGGGATGGGATGGGGTTGTCGCCAAAGGCAACCAAGTGTAATTGCTGATGCTGCCATCAGGATTGGCGTTAATGGCTGAAATAGGCCGCCAGAACAGCAAATCATATTTAGATTGCCATGCGGCAATACGGGCATCGGCTAACGCGCTATCCAAGCCTGCAAATAATTTGGCATTTTTGTCCAATGTCAAACCATAGCTTGCAGAAGCAAGGCGAGCTGCTTCATTAACGAATATTTCGGCATCTGCTTTGTAATACAACGCCTGCAATGTTTGGTCAGTGGTTCGGCTACCGGGGTTAAGCGAATTTTGCCCATGTGTTTTGACATAATTCAGTTCGCTGTTGTATTCGCTGGTGGCAATCACCAATGAGGGCGGCACTGCAGCCACCAGTGATTGTTTGGCGGCAATAGTCAAGCCGAACGGCGTGATGTTTTTCCAGTTAAAATCAATGCCTGCTGTGGGCAAAATATTGCCGGAGGCATCAAAACCAGTGGGCGCGCCTGTTGCAGGGTCAACTGCTCCTGCAGCACCGTTGCTGGGCCGCCAAAGCCCTGCCCCCGGATTGCCTGTCGCATTGGCGACCACCGCACCGGCACCTGAAACCGCCAGATTAGTGGAAGGCGTATAAGTTGTCCGTATGGCTGAATAGTCGTTGCCCCTGGCAGCCAACGCCGCTGCTGCTGCGGCCTCGCCAGCAGCAATGCCAGGATCGGAACCAGCAACACCTAGTGCCTGTAAATCGCTGGCCAATTGGCTGTTTAGCCACGCAATGGTGGGGGCCCAATTGGAATTCGCGGCAGGGTTGGGCAATGTGCCAATCAGCACATCGTGGGCAGCTTGCACAGCAGCGGCAGCGGCTGATTGTGCCGTGACACCGGCGGGTTTGCTCCTGCTGTAATAATAACTGGCGAAGCTAAACTGATCAATGGCATTAACGGCATCAAAAACTGCCCTGGCTTCAATGGCGGCAATACGGGTGGTGACATTTGAGTTTAAGGCAAGGCTGGCTGTGCCTGTGGTGGCAGAAGTGCCACCTTTGGCGGCCAAGATGGTGTATTTGTTCCAATCGGTCACTGCATCGGCGGAAACTTCAAAAGCCAATAACGAAGCGGCAACGGTCAATGTTAATGTGGATAGCGTTAAGGCATTGGGCAATATTGTGTTTTTCATATAAACCTCGGTTGAAAATTAAAAAATTGACAAATCCGGTGAACAATCCAGCGTCGCCAGATCATCACCGTGCTGCCACAATCAACTGTCAATTTTTATGCCACAATATAACTTATTGTATTTATTTGTTAATCTGATTGGTTAGGGATTTTTCTGTTGCTGCCGCAACAGTGATTGATTAATGGCTGTTGCTCCATCGCTATCTGCCATTGCCATTGGCGGACGTTAAAGTGATTGCTAAGCTTATTCCAATGCCAAAATATACGCCCACTGTTCCGCTGTCACTGGCATGATTGACAGACGGTTGCCACGTCTGACCAATGCCAAATCCGCCAATGCCGGATGTTGTTTGAGTTCTTTTAAGCTGATGGTGCGGCTAAGTTGTCTGACAAACCTGACATCCACCATTATCCAAGTCGGCTTGTCGGGTGAGCTTTTCGGGTCAAAGTGCTTATCATCAGGATCGAAAGCACTAAAATCAGCATAGCCTTCCTTAACCACTTCCATAATGCCGACAATGCCCGGCACATCACAGTTGGAATGATAAAAAAACACCTGGTCGCCCAACTTCATATCGTCGCGCATCATATTGCGGGCCTGATAATTCCTGACCCCATCCCAATGCTCGGTCTGCAACGGGCGATCAGACAAGTCTGAAATGCTGAAGGTGTCGGGTTCAGATTTCATTAGCCAGTAACGCATAGATACTCCTATTTGTTGTTAATTTGTCTGTTATGCCCTGTATTGCCTGAGTTTACCAGAAAATTTTGATGCCGAAAGCATTGTTGTTATAGCTCCTGACAAGGTCTTTAGGCCATATCGGGATGCCTTTTATGAGGTTTAACGAAAGTCTTAATATTGTTTGTTGGGGTTCGTTCCTCACCCCAACCTACCGCGCTTGTGAGTTAACAGATTTGAAGAATAGCCCCCCTAACTCTCCAAAAACCCTGAAGCATCCTGCGGCTCAATATTGCCCGCATGTAGCCCACATTCTTTTTTGGTCTCAGATTCCCACCACCACCGCCCTGAGCGTTCGTGTTGGTTAGGCAAAATGGCGCGGGTGCAGGGTTCGCAGCCGATGCTGATGTAGCCTTGGCGATGCAGTTGGTTGAAAGGCACTTGATAGGCTTCGATGTAATCCCAGACTTGTGCCGATGTCCAATTGAGCAACGGATTAAATTTGACCAAGGTATGGCCTTCGGTGGAGAAGGTGTTGTCGATTTGCACTTCTGGTATGGCTTGGCGCGTTTCCACGCTTTGGTCACGGCGCTGTCCGGTAATCCAGGCATCTAATCCAGCAATCCGTCGCGCTAAGGCATCCACTTTGCGGATGCCGCAACATTCGTGGTGTCCGTCTTCATAAAAGCTGAACAAACCTTTTCGTTTGACAAAAGCATCCAATACTTCGGGGTTTGGCGATAGCAGTTCGATGTCAATTTGGTAGTGTTTCCTGACTTGTTCAATGAAGCGATAGGTTTCCGGATGCAGCCGTCCGGTGTCCAGCGAAAACACTTGGATGTCTTTGCGGATGGCCACTGCCATGTCTATCAGCACCACATCTTCCGCACCGCTAAAGGAAATGGCGATATTGTCGTAAAGTGCCAAGGCTTTTTTTAGGATGGCCCTGGGCTTTTTTTGATTCAGCTCAATCTGTAATTGTGGTATGTCAGGCAGGGTCATGATCTTTACAACCTATTTGCGAGAAGTAACGGTTCAAAAATTCTTGGAAAGGCAGCTGGGGGGCTGCTTCTATTTCTTGTTGTTTGGCATGGGATTGCCGAGCCATGTCAAGCATCTTTTGGTGGGCCGCGCTATCCAGTTGGCGGCCCGCAAAGTAGGCTTGATGCTGGCGGGATTGGTTGATGCCAAACGCGGCAAAGGGTATTTTTTCTGTGCCCAAGATTTGCAGTATTTGTGCCGAGGCGGTCAGTTCAGGGTTGTTGGCAACTGCCTGTTGTTCTTGCAATGCCAAACTATAAGGCCGGTCAGGGTTGTTGTGGTCGAGTATGGCGCAAACCGGTTGCATGGACTCAATAATATCATTGGCCCAATCTTGTAAAAGGATTTTTTGGCCATTTTTTTCCAGCATTAGGCCCGGCTTTCTGCCCGTATTGGCAACGGCCAGTTGGTTGTTGTTGAAGGTTTGCCGATCCGTATCCTGCACGGCGGGGCTGTCCGTTAACAGACAGGTCAACAATAAGGCTTCAATAAAACGGGCGGTGTTTTCGTCGATGCCGATGGGGTTGAAAACGTCCAAGTCCAGCGAGCGCATTTCAACATAGCGGACACCACGGCGTTTAAGCGCCAAGGTGGGTTTTTCGCAGGACTCAGCAATTTGTTTGGGGCGGATGGTGCTATAAAATTCGTTCTCTATTTGTAAGATGTTGCCATTGAGCTGTTGGTATTCGCCATTGACCAACACCCCCAACTTTTCATATTCAGGATAAGGTGTGCTAATGGCTGCCGTTAAGGTGTCCACATAGCCCTCAATGGAGTTGTAATCAATTTTCAGGCTGGCTTGATTTTTGCTCTTATAGCCAATGTCGCTCATGCGTAATGAGGTGGCGTAAGGGTGATATACCGTGCCTTGGTCGAATTGTTCAAATTGTGCCATCAGTGATGGGCGGCTTTTGAAGAAGTTCTTGCAAATGGCGGGGGATGCGCCGAACAGATACAAGATAATCCAGCCAATGCGTTGAAAATTGCGGATCAGGCCAAAATAGGCTTGGGCGGTGAATGCGTTAAGGTCAAGCGGGCTGCTTTCTTGCTTGAGCAATACGGCCCATAAGGCTTCCGGCACTGAATAATTGAAATGGATACCGGCTATGGCTTGCATGGTGCGGCCGTAACGATGCCACAAACCTTGCCGGTAGACATGCTTCATCCGCCCGACATTGGAGCTGCCGTATTCGGCAATCGGGATGCTTTCATCCCCGTCGATGCCACAAGGCATGGAGGTGGCCAGCAGCAGCTCAGAACCTAATTGGCTATGGACAAATAGGTGGATAGTGTCCAAATACGCCAAGGTGTCTTTAATGTCGGCAAACGGCGGGGTGATCAGCTCGATCAGCGCTTCGGAATAGTCGGTGGTGATATAGGGATGGGTCAGTGCTGCGCCCAACGGGGCGGGATGCGGAGTTTGGGCAATTTTGCCATTGCTGGCAATGCGTAGGCTTTCTTTTTCTATGCCCTTAAGGCCGCCGCACAGTATTGTGGGCTGGTCACTGTCGAGCAGGCGCTGCAAGCGCTGGGAGGAGTTGTTGCAATGGCTCATAAGATAAATTGGGTTAAGCTGCCAATGGAGTGTACCCGTCCGCTTGAACCATAAAGCTTATCACCCAAGGTAGAAGTACCAGCTCCGCAGTCATGTATAATCTCACCATTATAATGGCTTTGACAGATAGATGAAATAATAACGTGGTCGCTGACAACAGTACTGAAAACAGCCAGCCTTTAGCTATCCTGAAATCCGTTTTTGGCTATGACCGTTTTAGGGGGCAACAAGCGCAAGTTATCCAACAAGTCTATGGCGGCGGCGATGCCTTGGTGTTGATGCCTACCGGGGCTGGCAAGTCTTTGTGTTATCAAGTGCCGGCTTTGCTCAGGCCGGGTGTTGGCGTGGTCATATCGCCGCTGATTGCCTTGATGCAAGACCAGGTCAATGCCTTGTTGCAATTGGGTGTCAAGGCGGCTTTTTTAAATTCCACCTTGTCTATACAACAGGCGCGGGCAGTCGAGCAGCAACTGCTCGATCAGCAATTGGATTTGCTGTACATTGCCCCGGAACGGCTGACTGCGGCCCGCACCTTCGAGTTGTTCGCAAAAATCAAGATCGCGCTGTTTGCCATTGACGAGGCCCATTGCGTATCGCAATGGGGGCATGATTTCCGTGCCGATTATCTGCAATTGTCGCTGTTGCATGAACGCTACCCCGACATCCCGCGCATTGCCCTGACCGCAACGGCAGACGAAAAAACCCGCCAAGAAATCAGCCTACGCTTAAACCTGCAACACGCACCGCTGTTTATCAGCAGTTTTGACCGCCCCAATATCCGTTATCAGATCGTCCAAAAACAAAACGCCAAGCAGCAGCTCATTGATTTTATCCGCGCCGAACATGAAGGGGATGCCGGTATTGTCTACTGCCTATCGCGCAAAAAAGTTGATGAAACAGCAATATGGCTACAAAGCAAAGGCATTAATGCCCTGCCCTACCACGCGGGTATGAGCAATGATTTGCGCTATAAACACCAGCATCAGTTTTTGATGCAAGAAGGACTGGTCATTGTTGCTACCATTGCCTTTGGTATGGGCATTGACAAACCCAATGTGCGCTTTGTCGCCCATTTGGACTTGCCCAAAAGCATCGAGGCCTATTATCAGGAGACTGGCCGAGCCGGTCGTGATGGCTTGCCAGCCAATGCGTGGATGGCTTACGGTCTGCAAGACGTGATTACGCTGCGCAAAATGTTGGCAGAATCCGGCGCGGATGATGTCCATAAGCGCGTGGAATATCATAAATTGGATGCGATGCTGGCGTTATGCGAAGAAGTACACTGCCGCCGCCAAGCGCTGTTGCATTATTTTGATGAGCAACTCGACCAGCCTTGCGGCAATTGTGACACTTGCCTTGAGCCGGTGGCTATGTGGGATGGCACGTTGGCGGCACAGCAAGCCCTATCGTGCATTTACCGCACTGGGCAACGTTTTGGCGTGGGCTATCTGGTGGAGGTGTTGCGCGGCAAAGTAACGGAGCGTATCAAACAGTTTGGCCATGATAAGCAATCGACCCATGGTATTGGCAAGCACTTGGATGAGCAGCAATGGTCATCGGTGTTCCGACAATTGGTGTCCCGGCGTTTGGTGACAGTCAATTTTGAAAGTTATGGGGCTTTGCAGCTGACCGATGCCTGCCGCCCTATCCTGCGCGGTGAACAAACTCTGATGTTGCGTAAAGACGCGCCCACCGATAAGCGCAGCACAAAATATGGCGGCAGTTCCGACCAACGCAAAACATCAGGCGGCGATCAAGCGGCGCTATGGGCGGCCTTGCGGGAAAAGCGCAAAGCCATCGCTGAAGCGCAAGACGTACCCGCCTATATGATTTTCCCTGACACCACTTTAATGGCCATGTTTGAGGCCCGTCCCAAAACACTTAAGGCACTGCAAGGGATTTCCGGCATTGGCACCCGTAAGCTGGAACAATACGGGCAGCAATTCTTGGAAGTCATCCAAGCCTACGATGAAAGCCCCGGTCATTTTTCCGACACTTCAGTCGAATCGGTGAATTTGTTCCGCTTAGGCTATAGCATCCCACAGATTTGCCAAACAAGGGGGCTAAAAGAGTCAACCATTTACAAGCACTTGGCAGATGGTCTGGAGCAAGGCTTGTTGGTGTTGGCGGAGGTGGTCGAATTGCCGGAAGCGGAAATGGCACGGCTGGAAGATACCATTTTGCAGTTGAGCGACGGGGCAAACCAAGCCTTAAAACCCGTTTTTGACAGTTTTGCAGGCCAATACAGTTACGAAATAATCCGTTGTGTAAAAGCGGCATTATTGTTTCGTATGGGTTGATAGCGCATTGCCGTAAAAAGTCTTATTTTTTAAGATGGTTAGGGAGTATAAAATCAGTGCGGCTTGGTTTGCTGGACAGTTTCCAAGTTGAGAAAACAACTATTCTGTGTTGTAATGAAAACGTTTTACGTCTTATTGTGCCCCTTGTATTGTGTTTTAATGTCGGGGGGCGGGTTTCGCTGCAACTTGTTTGGAGAGCAGGCTTATCAACTATGCGATTTACTATAAAAAAAGGTTTGGATTTACCAATAACAGGGGAGCCAAAACAGGCGATTGACAACGGTAATGCCGTCCGGTCAGTAGCTGTTTTGGGTATGGATTATGTAGGCATGAAACCTACTATGATGGTCAGCGAAGGCGATAGGGTCAAACTAGGCCAGATTCTGTTCTCTGACAAAAAAAATGCTGGCGTTATTTTCACCGCACCGGGTGCTGGTGTCGTAAAAGCCATCAACCGAGGCGAAAAACGGGTGTTGCAATCCGTGGTCATCGATCTGGACGGTTCGGATGAAGTGACTTTTGCACAATACAGCGAAGCGGATTTATCTGCTTTGACATTTGCACAAATCCAAGAAAACTTGGTGGCATCAGGTCTTTGGACCGCTTTGCGGACACGCCCTTATGGCAAGACACCGGCACTGGACAGCAAAGCCAGTTCAGTGTTTGTTACCGCTATTGACACCAGTCCGCTGGCTGCTGACCCCGCGGTCATCATTAAAGAGCGTAGCCAAGATTTTATCAATGGCTTGATCGTATTGGCCAAACTGACTGAAGGCAAAACCTACCTATGCAAAGCTGCGGGCGCTGACATTGCCGTAGGCGCTGCGCCGGTGACAGTGGCAGAATTTGGTGGCCCGCATCCTGCCGGTTTGCCAAGCACCCACATCCATTTCATTGATCCGGTCAATGCCAACAAGTTTGTTTGGTACATCGGTTATCAGGCCGTGCTCGCCATTGGTGCTTTGTTCACTACTGGTCGTCTGAATGTGGAACGGGTGGTTGCCTTGGCTGGCCCCACGGTCAAAAATCCCAGGTTGTTGCGTACCCGCAGCGGTGCCAATTTGAATGACTTGGTCGCCGGTGAATTGTCTGATGACACTGAAAACCGGGTCATTTCCGGCTCAGTGTTATATGGGCATCAAGCCAGTGACTGGGCTGCTTACCTAGGCTACTACAGCAACCAAGTGTCCGCTTTGCAAGAAGGCCGTAGCCGTGAACTGTTTGGCTGGATTGTGCCAGGCAAAGACAAATATTCAGCGTTGGATGTCTACTTGTCCAGCCGTGACCGCAAGGCCGGCCGCAAATTCCCCTTCACCACCACTAAGAATGGCAGCAACCGCGCCATTGTGCCTGTCGGTGTCTATGAATCTGTCATGCCGATGGATATTTTAGCCACTCCCTTGCTCAAATCATTAGTGATTGGCGACAGTGACCAAGCTCAATTATTGGGTTGTTTGGAATTGGATGAAGAAGATTTGGCTTTATTCACCTTCGTGGATCCAGGCAAGCATGATTTTGGCCCAGTGTTAAGGGCAAATTTAAATAAAATTGAGAAAGAGGGATAAGGTCAATGTCGGCTAGAAAATTTTTAGATAGCATAGAGCCGCATTTTACGAAAGGCGGTAAATTTGAGAAGTATTATGGCCTTTATGAAATGGTCGATACTTTCATCTACACTCCCGCTGACGTGGCGCGGGGCACCACTCATGTGCGTGATGGCAATGACCTGAAACGCACCATGACCTTTGTGGTGATTGCCACGGCATTATGTGTATTTATGGCCATGTATAACACCGGCTACCAAGCCAACTTGGCCATGGAAGCTATGGGTAAGGCCGAAATCGATGGTTGGCGCAACATCCCCATGATGATCTTCGGTTTCAATCCAATGAATCCGTTGTCTTGTATGGTGCATGGTGCGTTGTACTTCTTGCCCATTTATATCGTCACCTTGGCAGTGGGCGGTGTTTGGGAAGTGCTGTTTGCCACCGTGCGTGGTCATGAAGTCAACGAAGGCTTCTTGGTTTCATCCATGCTCTATACCTTGATCATGCCGCCCGACATGCCGCTTTGGCAAGTCGCTTTGGGCATTTCATTTGGTATTGTCATTGGTAAGGAAGTGTTTGGCGGTACAGGCAAAAACTTCCTGAACCCTGCCCTGACCGGCCGTGCTTTCCTGTATTTTGCTTATCCTGCCTCCATTTCCGGTGATTCGGTGTGGGTTGCCGTTGATGGCTATACCGCAGCGACCCCATTGGGTCTGGCGGCAAACGGCGGACTTGAAGCGGTTTATAACGCCCATTACACTTGGCTGCAAACCTTCTTTGGTTTTGAACCTGGCTGTTTAGGCGAAACTTCCACCTTTGCCATCCTGATTGGCGCAGCTTTCCTGTTATATACCCGCATAGCCTCTTACCGCATTATGGGCGGCGTGTTGGCGGGCATGGTCGCCACCTCATTGCTGTTCAACATCATTGGCAGTGACACCAACCCCATGTTCTCGCTACCTTGGTATTGGCATTTGACCGTCGGCGGTTTTGCTTTTGGTATGGTGTATATGGCCACTGACCCTGTCAGTGCCGCCATGACCAATACTGGACGTTGGGTGTTTGGCGCATTGGTGGGGGCTATGACCGTACTCATCAGAGTGGTCAACCCAGCATTCCCAGAAGGCATCATGTTGGCCATTTTGTTCTCCAATATGTTCGCCCCCACTATCGACTACTTTGTCATTCAGGCCAATATCAGAAGAAGGATGAAACGTCATGCCTAATGAAAAAAAGCAATGTGAGCACATGGTAAAGCTTTGTGCAACCCTTGAGAAATACGAAAGTTACCGAAAATTTAAGGCTTATGCCGAGAAAATTCTGGCGTTAGGCAATGATAGCCTAGAAAAAACCATCGCGATTGCCGTGGCTCTGTGCTTGGTGTGTGCCGTGTTGGTTTCTTTTGCCGCCGTGGCATTAAAACCGCTGCAAGTTGACAATAAAGAACAGGATATGAAAAAAAATATTCTGGATGTGGCAGGTTTGTTGGATGAAGGCAGCAATATTGATGCCGCCTTTGCTGAAAAAATCGAGCCAAAAATTGTTGATTTGGCAACTGGAGATTATGTTGATAGCGTCAATGTGGCCGATTACGACCAACGTAAGGCCGCCAAAGACCCTGCCCAAAACGTAGTTATCCCTAAAGAAAAAGACATCGCCCACATCCGCATCAAAGCCAAATATGCCAAAGTGTTTTTGGTAAAAGAAGGCGGGGCGATCAAATCCATCATTTTGCCGATCAATGGCTATGGGTTGTGGTCAACACTCTACGGCTTCCTGTCGTTGGATGCTGACGGGCAAACCGTGCAAAGCATCAACTTTTACGACCAATCCGAAACACCGGGTTTGGGTGGTGAAGTGGTCAACCCCAAATGGCGTGCGTTATGGAAAGGCAAAAAAGTGTATGCCGAATCTGACCAGCCATCTTTGGATAAAGGTTTGATCACCGAAGCCGATAAAGGCGAGCCTGCATTAAGCCTTATCAAAGGCGTGGTGGACAACAGCAAACCTGGCTCGCAATACCAAGTTGATGGTTTGGCGGGTGCAACCCTTACCAGTACCGGTGTCACCAATTTGATCAGATACTGGATGAGTACAGAAGGTTTTGCCCCGTATTTGAATAAAGTAAGAACGGTTAAAGGAGTGAAATCATGAGTGCCGTAATGAATGATGAAACAAAAAAAGTACTTGTCGAACCTTTAGTCAGCAATAACCCAATCACCCTACAAGTATTGGGTATCTGCTCGGCATTGGCGGTCACCTCGCAAATGTCCACATCGCTGATTATGGCTTTGGCTTTGACATTGGTGACGGCTTTTTCCAGTGCCGCCATCAGTGCCATCAGAAACCATATCCCCAGCAGCATCCGTATCATTGTACAGATGACCATTATTGCTTCATTGGTTATCGTGGTTGACCAGATACTGAAAGCGTTTGCTTACGATGTCAGCAAACAATTGTCAGTGTTCGTCGGCCTGATCATCACCAACTGTATCGTAATGGGCCGTGCCGAAGGCTACGCCATGAAAAATCCACCTTTGGAAAGCTTCATGGATGGTATCGGCAATGGCTTGGGTTATAGCCTTATCCTTATCGTGGTGGCTTTCTTCAGGGAAACTTTAGGTTCCGGCAAATTATTGGGCATCGAAGTTTTCAAGCTCACCAAAGATGGCGGCTGGTACGACCCTAATGGCCTGATGTTGTTGCCACCTAGCGCATTTTTCATTATTGGCCTGATCATCTGGGGTGTCCGTGTTTGGAAACCCGAGCAAGCCGAAAAAGTGGAATTTAAAATTTTGCCGATTGCTCATGGTGAAGGAGGGCATCACTAATGGAAGCGTATATCAGTTTATTTGTTAAAGCCGTTTTCATTGAAAACTTGGCATTATCGTTCTTCTTGGGCATGTGCACCTTTATTGCCGTATCCAAAAAGATTTCCACTGCAATGGGCTTAGGCATTGCCGTTATGGTGGTGCAAGCCATTACCGTACCCGCCAATAACATTGTTTACCACGCCCTGTTAAAAGAAGATGCCTTGTCTTGGTTGGGCATTACCGGCGTTGACCTGAGCTTTTTGGCACTGCTTAGCTGTATCGGCATGATCGCCGCCTTGGTGCAGATTCTGGAAATGGTGCTGGATAAATTCTTTCCGGCGCTTTACTCTGCCTTGGGTATTTTCTTGCCCTTGATTACGGTTAACTGCGCCATTCTAGGCGGCAGTTTGTTCATGATCGAGCGTGACTATAATTTTGGCGAAAGCGTCACCTACGGTGTCGGTAGCGGCTTGGGCTGGGCCTTGGCTATTACTGTAATGGCCGGTGTGCGCGAAAAACTAAAATACAGCGATATACCGGCTGGCTTGCAAGGCCTGGGTATCACCTTTATTACTGCGGGTCTGATGTCGCTTGGCTTCATGGCTTTCTCTGGAATCCAACTTTAGGAAGGTATCGTAATGCTGGAAATTGTATTAGGCATTATTATTTTCACGGCTTTCGTGATAGCACTGGTGTTCATGATCATCGGTGCCAAAAGCAAACTGGTTGCTGCGGGTGATGTTGAAATTCTGATCAACCACGAAAAGAAAATACATGTGCCCGTTGGCTCCAAACTATTAGGCGCGTTGGCTGACAACGGCCTGTTCGTGTCATCAGCCTGTGGCGGCGGCGGTACTTGTGCGCAATGCCGTGTGAAAGTGTTTTCGGGCGGCGGCGACATTTTGCCCACTGAAACCTCGCATATCACCAAACGTGAAGCGGCGGAAGGCGAACGTCTTTCTTGCCAAGTCACGGTCAGAAACAATATGTCAATTGAAGTCGAAGACAGTGTTTTTGGTGTCAAAAAATGGGAATGCACGGTTAAGTCCAACCACAACGTGGCAACTTTCATTAAAGAATTGGTGTTGGATTTGCCTGAAGGCGAAGCCATCAACTACCGTGCCGGTGGTTACATCCAGATTGAATGTCCACCACACGTCATCAACTATAAAGACTTCGACGTGGAAGAGCGTTTCCGTGACGATTGGGACAAATTCAACTTGTGGCGTTACGTCTCCACAGTAAAAGAACCCGCCTTACGCGCTTATTCCATGGCTTCTTATCCAGAAGAAAAAGAAATCATGTTGAATGTGCGTATTGCCACACCACCGCCACGCGCACCTGAAAATGTACCGCCAGGTATTATGTCTTCGTACATTTTTAACCTGAAACCAGGTGACAAATGTATCGTATCCGGCCCTTATGGCGAATTTTTCGCTAAAGAAACTGACGCGGAAATGGTGTTCATTGGTGGTGGTGCCGGTATGGCACCAATGCGTTCGCACATCTTCGACCAATTACGCCGGTTGAAATCAAAACGCAAAATCACTTTCTGGTATGGTGCACGCAGCAAACGCGAAATGTTCTATGTAGAAGATTTTGATATGCTGGCCAGAGAAAATGAAAACTTCACATGGCATTGCGCCTTGTCCGACCCATTGCCAGAAGACAACTGGGACGGCTACACCGGCTTTATCCATAATGTCGTTTATGAAAACCACCTGAAAAACCATCCAGCCCCTGAAGACTGTGAGTTTTACATGTGCGGCCCGCCAATCATGAACACCTCAGTCATTAAAATGCTGTTGGATTTGGGTGTAGAACCTGAAAACATCATGTTGGATGACTTTGGCGGTTAATCTTACTGAGTAAGGTTTCCGTTGCCAATAAAAACTCCCCTTAGCTTTGTGCTATCGGGAGTTTTTTATTGTTTGGCGTTCGAGGCGACCCTCAAGACATAGCTTCATTCCAACCAGCTGTTATAAACTTGTAGATGCATTGTCACAGTTATGTGACTGAAAATATGACAAAATAGCTTGGGCTGTGCGGACAGAAAGCCGAGAAACACAGGGATATTTTTTATGTGAAACTTGCCGTTACAAATTATTTTGTAACGGCAAATTTTTATGTATAATGCGATCGTCTTAACGATGTTAAGGCAGTAACCTATGCTTTTTCTAGGCATAGGTGAACCCAGAAGATGCTGGTCACATCTTGTGGGTTAAGCGTGTATCTTAAAAGAAGCCATAATCCTTGGGTTACGTAACGGGTGAGGATTATGGCTTCCCATTGCCAATTTTCACTTTCACCTCGTTTTTCTCCCCCGCTGCAATCCATCGCCTGTTTTGTTGGTGCTATTCCTGCTGGGATTTTCTGTGGTCTGCATTCGATTCTGTTTTGGCAGGCTTGCTTGTGCGGGGTATTTGCTTGGGCGTAAATTTAACTGCCGTAACACAGATACCCTCTGCAAATCTGCTGGCCTTTACCCGCTACCGGTCAACAGATTGCTGGGCTTTTGCTTCGGCTTTCTGTTGTTCTGAAAAATAAGTGCCGGTCAACACCACAGCCAAAATAACCAAGTAAACCACGGCTGCCAGATAACGGGCTTTTTTGCTGTGTTGGTATTCTTCCATTGCTTCTCTACCTCTTAGTAATAATAAAAGTAATAATAAAAAAGCTACTCGAAAAAACGCTTCAGATAATAGCCTGTATGCGATTTTTCGCAAGCGGCGACTTGCCTGGGTGTGCCTTCCGCCAGCAACCGCCCGCCGCCATCGCCCCCTTCGGGGCCCATATCGATAACCCAATCCGCCGTTTTAATCACATCCAAATTGTGTTCAATAATAATCACGGTATTGCCTTGGTCACGCAGCTTATGCAGAACTTTCAGCAATTGCTGAATGTCATGGAAATGCAGCCCAGTAGTCGGTTCGTCTAAAATATACAAGGTTTTTCCGGTGTCACGTTTGGACAGCTCTTTAGCCAGCTTGACCCTTTGTGCTTCGCCGCCGGAAAGTGTGGTGGCGTTTTGCCCTAGCGTGACATAGCTAAGCCCTACCTGCACCAAGGTCTGCAATTTGCGCGACAAGCTGGGGACGGCGCTGAAAAATTCGGCGGCATCTTCAACGGTCATGGCAAGCACTTGGTGGATGGTTTTGCCCTTGTAGCGGATTTCCAGCGTTTCGCGGTTATAGCGTTTGCCTTGGCAATGGTCACAATTGACAAAAATATCCGGTAGAAAATGCATTTCCACTTTTATCACACCATCACCGGCACAGGCCTCACAACGTCCGCCTTTGACATTAAAACTGAAGCGTCCTGGCGTGTAGCCACGGGAGCGGGCTTCTGGAGTGGCGGCGAACAGTTCGCGTATCGGCGTAAACAGGCCGGTATAGGTGGCAGGGTTAGAGCGCGGAGTGCGGCCGATTGGGCTTTGGTCAATATCCACCACCTTGTCAAAATGGCCTAAGCCTTCTACCGGGCCGCACGGCGCGGGGATAACACTGGCGCGATTGATCTGCCTTGCTGCGTAGCTATATAACGTATCGTTGACCAAGGTTGATTTGCCGGAGCCGGACACGCCAGTGACACAGGTCAGTAAACCGACCGGAAACGACACATCGACATTTTTAAGATTGTTGCCGTTGGCACTGCGGATTATAATTTGTTGGTCAGGATTCGGCGGTGTCAAGCTTTCAGGCACAGCAATGCCCTGTTTGCCAGACAGGTATTGGCCTGTCAATGAAGCGGGGGTATTAAGGATGTCGCCCAGACTGCCTTGGGCGATAATTTGCCCGCCGTGAATGCCTGCACCGGGGCCAATGTCTACAATATGGTCGGCGGCACGGATGGCATCTTCATCGTGTTCGACCACAATGACCGTATTGCCCAAATCACGCAAATGGAACAATGTATTGAGCAAGCGCTGGTTGTCACGCTGGTGCAGGCCAATGGATGGCTCGTCGAGCACATACATGACCCCCACCAAACCGGCACCAATTTGGCTAGCCAAGCGGATACGCTGCGCTTCGCCGCCCGACAAGGTATCGGCACTGCGATCTAGGGTGAGGTAATCCAAGCCCACGTTAACCAAGAATTCCAAACGGGCCTGAATTTCTTTGATGATTTTTACGGATATTTCGCCGCGTTGTCCGGTCAATTGTAAAGTTTGGAAAAAACCCAAGGCTTTGCGGATGGGTAAACGGGTGATCTGCTGGATGGGTTGGTTGTCTATGAATACATTTCTGGCGGCAATATTCAGCCTTGCGCCCTGACAGTCAGTACAAATTTTCTGTGACAAGTATTTGGCCAGCTCTTCACGCACCGATGGCGAGTCGGTTTCATGATAGCGGCGTTCCATATTGGCAACAATGCCTTCAAACGGATAGCTTTTTTTTCTGCCCCCGTCGTTGCCATTAAAAAAATTAAATTCGATGGGTTCGTCACCACTGCCATATAGGATAATGGCCTGATGCGCTTCAGACAGCTGGTTGAACGGGGTTTCCAGATCAAACCCATAGTGTTTCGCTAATGAAGCGATGAGTTGATAATAATAGACATTACGCTTGTCCCAGCCACGGATTGCCCCGTTTGCCAAGCTAAGGTCGGTATTATGGATAATCAAATCAGGGTCAAAATGTTGGCGCACACCCAGCCCATCACAACTGCCGCAAGCCCCCTTCGGGTTGTTGAACGAAAAGATGCGCGGTTCCAGTTCGCTGAGGCTATAGCCACAATGCGGGCAGGCATAGCGTTCAGAAAACAACAATTGCCGGTTGTCTTCCAAGCAGACGGCAATGGCGAGGCCATCGGCGACGCGCAAGGCCGTCTCAAACGATTCTGCCAAACGCAGCGCCAGGTCGGTACGGATTTTAAAACGGTCCACAATGGCTTCTAAGGTATGTTTCTTTTTTAAATCCAGTGGCGGGGCTTCATCCAAATCATAGACTTCACCGTCAATTCGGGCACGGATAAAGCCTTGGCTACGCAGGTCATCAAGCACTTGGACATGCTCCCCCTTGCGGGCATTGATAACGGGCGCGAGCAACATCCAGCGTTGGCCTTCCGGTTGTGCCAAGACCAAGTCCACCATCTGGCTTATGGTTTGTGCTTCCAGTGATATTTTATGTTTAGGGCAGCGTGGCGTACCGGCACGGGCATAAAGTAGCCGTAAATAATCATAAATTTCGGTGATGGTGCCGACGGTAGAGCGCGGATTATGTGATGTTGATTTTTGCTCAATGGCAATAGCGGGCGACAAACCTTCGATGTGATCAACATCGGGTTTTTCCATCAGCGACAAAAATTGCCTGGCATAGGCGGACAACGATTCCACATAGCGGCGCTGCCCTTCCGCATAGAGCGTGTCGAACGCCAACGAGGATTTGCCTGAACCGGACAAACCGGTAATGACTATAAGTTTATCCCTCGGCAAATCAAGGTCGATATTTTTCAGGTTATGAGTTCTGGCGCCGCGTAGGCTGATGGTGTCCATGACAAGAAAACCCAATCTACGCCTTAAAAAAACGCTTCAACACTTTAATCAAATAATGGTGGTCCAGCACACCGGCACTTTCACGGATACTGTGCATGGCCCACAAGGGATTGCCGATATCAACCGTCCTGATGCCTAGCTTGGCTGAGGTGATTGGGCCTATGGTGGTGCCACAAGGCAAATCACAGCGGTGCGAGTATTTTTGGTAGGGTACGCCTTCCAATTGGCACCAGCGGGCAAATTGGGCTTCTGACACACTTTCGGTGCTGTAGCGTTGGCTGGCATTTATTTTGATGACCGGCCCGCCATTGACCAAAATTTTGTGGTCGGGTTCATAGGCATTGGGGAAATTAGGTTGGTAAGCGTGGGCCATGTCGGCGCTGATTAAAAAGCTGTTGGCTAGTGCCCGGGCAAAATCTTCGTGTCCGGTGCCGGTGGCATAGGCGATACGCTGCAATACATCGGGCAGAAAACTGCCGTCCGCGCCTTTTTTGCTTTCGCTGCCGATTTCTTCATGGTCAAAAAAGGCAGCCACCAAGGTGCTGTCGGCTTGCAGCACAGCCTCATCCAATAAGGCTTGTAAGGCTGCGTCACAAGAAGCCAAGTTGTCGAGCTGGCTGTTACTGTAAAACTCATTATCCGCCCCCCACAGCGCCCCTTTCTGGGTGTCGTAAGCATTCAGCTCCCAAGACAAGATGGCTTCCTTGGCAATGCCTGATTGTTGCGACAATAGCCCTATAAAGTAATCATGCGGCAATTGCCCGCTGATGGCCCTGGACAGCAACAAGGGCAATTCTAGCTGCTTATGTATCTTCAGGCCGTCATCATTAACACCGCGGTTAAGATGGATGGCCAAGTTGGGCAGGCGCAATAACGGGCGTTTAAAATCAAGCAGTACACTGGCAACACCGCCCTGCCCGTCCTGATAACTGATACGGCCTGCCAAGCCTAAATCGCGGTCGGTAAAGGTCGCTAAAATGGGGCTACCATACACTTCCACCCCCAACCGCACATAGCCGTCGCACAGCACCGACACGTTCGGCTTGACCCGCAGGCCAGGTGAGTCGGTATGGGCGCCAATGATTTTAAAGCCTGTTTCGGCAAGACCCTGTTGGCCCACCACAAAGGCAATCAGCGAAGAATCATCACGCACCACATAGAAACGCCCGCCCACGGGCAATTGCCAAGCGGCTTTTTCATCCAAGCCAGTGAAACCGAATGCCGCCAGCTTGGACACCATCACCTGCACGGCATGGCTGGGGCTGGGGCTGGCATCGATAAAATCCAGCAATTGTTGGGCTTGTTGTATGGCTACAGTCATTTTACTTTTAACTCCAACGCCAAAGAATTGATACAATAACGCAACCCTGTAGGCTCGGGGCCGTCAGGAAAGACATGCCCCAAATGGGCACCGCATTGTTTGCAGGTGATCTCCGTCCGGCGCATCCCATAACTGCTGTCCCTATGCTCCGCCACGCTATCTGGAGAAACCACGTTAAAAAAACTGGGCCAACCGGAACCTGAATCATATTTGGCATCCGAGCTGAACAAGGGGCTGGCACAACAAACACAGTGGTACACGCCTTCCGTCTTACAATCGGTGTATTTGCCGCTGAACGGTGGCTCGGTGCCTTTCAACACGCAAATATGGTATTGTTCTTGGGTTAAGTGTCCGTGCGGTTGGTCTGCCGGTTCTTTGTCTTGTTTGAATAGCGTCATAGTTTGCTCTTTATTATGATGAGTGTGTGTCAAATCTGCGCTGTGTATACAGGTACGCAAGGCGGTATTGGCCTAAATTTTAGCCTGTGCTGTTAGGGTGGCGCAAAACCAGCCACCAAAAGATATACTGTTTAAAAAAACCATTGCAAGCAGCCGGGCGTTTTGTAAAATCTACCCTGTTTTTCATTTATTCCTTAGGAAATAACCACTATGCAACTGTTAAAGCTAACCAAAGCCTTACCCCTATTCGTATTGCCTTTACTGTTGGGCGCATGCGCCTCCGAACCGCCCGCCCCTGTCGCCGCCGCACCTGAAAGGATCATTTCAGATGACCAAATGCTCCGTGACAGCCAAATAACGGCTCAGTTGGGCAATCGCTGGAAAAGCGGAAAAATGCTGGTTGAACGGGGCAATAATATGGTGCGCGATGGCCAAATGAAAATTGATGAGGGCAACCGTATGATTGAAGAAGGCAACAAAGTCATGCAAGAAAGCGAAGAAAGTTATAAAACCATCAAAAATTAACGGCCTAGCGCCAGTCTGCCCAAACGCGGGACGCTTTCAAGCACACTGGCCTGAAAGCGCCCCGGCTTTGCTTGTCACTTAAGCTTTTCTTTAAGCATGGCGTTCACCTCCGCCGGATTGGCTTTGCCCTGCATGGCCTTCATCACCTGACCAACAAAAAAAGCAAACATCTTTTCTTTGCCGCTACGGTATTGTTCCGCTTGGCTAGGATTGTCGGCGATAATTTTATCGACAATGGCGGCAATCGCACCACTATCGCTGATTTGTTTCAGACCTTTGGCTTCGATAATATCATCTGCGGTTGCCGGGGTTTGCCACAGGCCCTCAAACACCTGTTTGGCTATCTTACCCGAAATGGTGCCATCGGCAATGCGCTTAAGCAAGCCCGCCAAGCGCGTGCTGTCCACGGGGGATTGGCTGATGTCCAAATCTGCTTTATTGAGCGCGGCGGACAAGTCACCGACAACCCAATTGGCACATAATTTTGCCTCACACGCCGAGACTTGCACCAAGGCCTCAAAATAGTCGGCGCTAGCGCGTGAGGAGGTCAGGATAGCCGCGGCTTCGTCATCCAAGGCATAATCGGTTTTGAAACGCTGTTTTTTGGCATCCGGCAATTCCGGTAGGGTGGCCTTTACTTGCGCCTTGAAGGCTTCGCTGATTTCGACCGGCAACAAATCGGGGTCAGGAAAATAACGGTAATCGTTGGCTTCTTCTTTGCTGCGCATAGCGCGGGTTTCGTCTTTATTGGCATCGTACAGGCGGGTTTCCTGCACAATTCTGCCGCCGTTTTCGATCACCTCAATATGCCGTTCCACTTCATGATTGATGGCTTTTTCCACAAACTTGAAGGAATTGATGTTTTTAATCTCCACGCGCGTACCGTACTCCGTTTGCCCCATTGGACGCACTGACACGTTGGCATCGCAACGGAACGAGCCTTCTTGCATGTTGCCGTCACAAATGCCCAAATATTGCACCAATTCATGCAATTTACGCATGTAGGCCACCGCTTCCTTGGCGGAACGCATATCCGGTTCGGACACTATTTCCAGCAACGGCGTACCGGCACGGTTTAAATCAATACCGCTGAGACCGTGAAAATTTTCATGCAAGGACTTGCCGGCATCTTCTTCCAAATGGGCGCGGGTGACGCCAATGCGCTTAGTGACCCCCTCCACTTCTATATCCAAATGGCCTTTGCCGACGATAGGAAAATCCATCTGGCTGATTTGATAACCTTTGGGCAAGTCTGGGTAAAAATAATTTTTTCTGGCAAACACCGAAGCGGGGGCAATGTCGGCATCAATCGCCAAACCAAACAGCACCGCCATACGCACCGCCTCGGCATTCAGCACTGGCAACACCCCGGGCAAGCCCAAATCGACCGCACAAGCTTGGCTATTGGGTTCTGCGCCATAGGCGGTGGCGGCGCCGGAAAAGATTTTAGATCGGGTGGCCAATTGGGTGTGGATTTCCAGGCCAATAACGGTTTCCCAAGCGGTACTCATGAAGCGTTCCTTATAACTAGCAAAGTGACAGGCCAAAACGTGGCGTTAGCCACCATTAAATAACCTAGCTTGGCAAATGTCTAGTGGCTTGTTGCAAAAGAGTGCTTTTTAGGTGGGTTTTGTGGGGCAAGGGCATCATAATTGATGTTACGCAGCATGTTGGC
>CAJAWH010000046.1 GCA_903945605.1 uncultured Methylococcaceae bacterium
CCCAATCTACCTGCATCGGCACCATAAGCACAGCTGCAAGACGGATATGCGTTAAAAAACGTGTCGTTATCGTTAACGGCGGTCACCATCGCCCTCGTGACCGTCACCAAACCCCCCGCCGAGGGTTCTGAAATTGGAATGATATACAAAGAGCCAAGTGCTATGAAAGTTTCCTAGTAGCCGCAGTACAATCATCGGATTTGATTTCCTGATTGCGCCAATCAACTGCCCGAAATGCCATGTCACCGCCACTGTAAAAAACGGACGCCAAGCCGCGAAAAGGCGCAGCATTGACCCTTGAGTGTGACGAACTCTGGTCGTTTGTAGGCAACAAGGCCAACAAGCAATGGGCTGGCTAGCCTTGGACAGGGACACCCGCGCCATTGTCGGCGTACACATCGGAGACCGCCATGTGGTGTCAGGCAAGGACAGTCCAATCCCATCACACCCTGCGCCATAGGGTGTCACGGCTGGTCAGGAAATCACTCGCCTTCGCCAAAAAAATTGGAGAACCCTATCGCGGTCATTTGGCACTTTGTCCACCATTACGACACTACCAAGCTTGCTTTTTAAGAAATCATTCCAATTTCAGGACTACCAATTTTAAATTTTAAGGTTTTGCTTAAATTGGGGTCGTATTCTATAAGCAATAGCGGCATAATCGTCACCTCATAAAAATTGAAGGAATATGGACGTAGAACAAGATAACACGCTTGATGAGGCCTGGATGCGCCATGCTTTTCGCCTTGCCCAACATGCCGAAAGTTTGGCGGAGGTGCCGGTGGGCGCAGTGTTGGTGCAAAATGGGCGGTGTATTGCCGAAGCTTGGAACTACCCGATTAGCCTGAATGACCCGACTGCTCATGCCGAAATATTGGCTTTACGTGAGGCTGGCAAGGCCTTAAAAAACTACCGGCTTACTGACACAACCCTTTATGTCACACTGGAGCCCTGTGTGATGTGTATGGGGGCTATTAGCCATGCACGGGTCAAACGTTTGGTGTTTGGTGCGTTTGATGCCAGACGCGGTGCGGTTTGCAATGCCCTGAACTTGGCGGATGCCAGTTTTTTAAACCACCGCGTCGATTGGCATGGTGGTGTGTTGGAGGCTGAATGTGCCGGTTTGTTGCGGGATTTTTTTCGCGCCAGACGCTGAAAAGACAGAGGGCCCTTAATTGCCCCGCTTGTTGGCTGAGCGTAGTCGAAGCTGCATCGGGTGTTTACCGAATCATGTTGCGGGTTGTAGCTCCCTTCGGCTTCGCTCAGGGAGCATACGGCTTCGCAGCGGCTGTGCCTATTTGTGTTCGCGCAATTGTTTATAGGCATTGATCAGGCCATTGGTGGAGCAGTCATGGCTACTGATGGCATCATCGTTCTTAAGTTCCGGCAATATTTTGTTGGCCAGTATCTTGCCTAACTCCACACCCATTTGGTCAAATGAATTGAGGTTCCAAATCACCCCTTGGACAAAAATTTTGTGTTCATAGAATGCCAGTAAAGTACCCAGGGTCTTAGGGGTCATTTTTTTGACCAAGAATGAGTTGGAGGGCTTGTTGCCCGCAAAAACTTTCGATGCTACCAAAACGGCATCGCCGCGCTCTTCCTCGGTCAGCGCTTCGATCACTTCTTCGGTGGTTTTGCCACGCATCAGCGCTTCTGGCTGTGCCAAGAAATTGGACACCAAAATATCGTGGTGTTCCGGCAGGTCATAATGGCTATTGGCCGCCACCAGAAAATCGCACGGTATCAGCTTGGTGCCTTGGTGGATCAGTTGGAAAAAAGCATGTTGGCCGTTAGTGCCGGGTTGCCCCCATATAATAGGGCCGGTGTTGTAATCGACTTTTTCGCCATTTATATCAACGCTTTTGCCGTTGCTTTCCATATCGCCTTGTTGGAAATAATCGGCAAAATAGCGCATGGACTGGTCGTAAGGGAGCAGTGCGTAAGATTCGGCATTAAAAAAATTGTTATACCAAACGCCCAGCAACGCCATTAAAACTGGGATGTTTTGGTCAAACGGGGTGTGGCGGAAATGTTCATCCGCTTCAAAAGCACCCTGTAAAAGTTCTTCAAAATTATCCATGCCAATGTACAACGCTATAGACAAGCCTACAGCAGACCATAGCGAATAACGCCCACCGACCCAATCCCAAAACTCAAACATATTTTCTGTGTCGATGCCAAAGGCGGCAACGTTTTCTGCATGGGTGGAAATGGCAACAAAATGTTTGGCTATGGCGGACTGGTCTTGGGCGCTGGCAAGCAACCAGTTTTTAGCCGATTTGGCGTTCATCATGGTTTCTTGGGTGGAAAACACCTTAGATGCGACAATGAACAAGGTGGTTTCCGGATTGAGTGGATTTAGCTTTTCAACCACATCGGTTTGGTCGATGTTGGACACATAATGCACCTTCAGCACTGATCTGTAAGGGGTTAAGGTCATCGACACCATTTTGGGCCCTAGGCCAGAACCGCCAATACCGATATTGACCACATCGGTGATGGCCTTGCCGGTGTAACCTTTCCATTCACCGGAGCGCACGGCGTGGCAAAAACCGCGCATTTTTGCCAGTACCGCATTAATTTGTGGCATGACATCCTGACCGTCAACATAAACTGGTTGGTTGCTGCGGTTGCGTAATGCGGTGTGCAAGACGGCCCGTTGTTCGGTGGTGTTGATGGCTTCACCAGTGAACATCGCTTCGGTTTTGTCTTTTAAGCCTGCAAAATTAGCCAGATCGATTAATAATGGTATAGTCTGCTCGGTGATGATGTTTTTTGAATAATCAAACAAAATATCATTGAGTGACAGGGAAAACTTCTGGAACCGTCCGGGGTCTTGGGCAAAAGCCTCGCGTAATGAAAGTTTGTGGATGTCCTGATAGTGGGCCTGTAGTGCAGACCAAGCGTTTGAGGTAGTCAGGGATGACATGTTTGGCGGTTCCGTTTAGATGAAGTTGGATTAAGTCTACGAAAAGGATGGCACGATAGCAATAGGCAAGCAAAACAATTGCCTTAATTTTAGTGGCGGCACTGCAAAGCTTGGTTTATTATCAATTCCTTTATTTGGTTAAGGTGATGTGCTAGAGTTTGCAGCTGCTATTAATGAGGCGCCTATTAAGGCGGATGGTAGCGGTTTTTTTCTGGAAAACGCGGTGCATTGTTGCAGTTAAATTTGTATAAAAATAATTATTGAAACGGGAAGGTATTATGAACACAGCAAAATTTTTTAGAACGTCATGCCTAGTGTTGTTGGGCTTAGTTTTTTCCACCTCGCTATGGGCGCATGGTGGCGCGGCCGGTACTGACACCGACCAATGCAAATTTGAATTGGAGCCTAGCCACTGGATACACTATACCGCATATCAGCCAGTTGCTTACTCAGCGGAAGAATTTTGTGGCAAATTGCCCGCATTGGACACCAAAACCCAATTGGTTTTTGATTACCAAGACATGCGCTATAGAAACATGACCATAGAGTTTGAAGTGACCAAAGAACCCGAAGGCACCCGTGTTTTTTTCCTGCCAGCAGCAAAACATAAAGCCGGCACAGTCAACCTTGAGTTGCCAAACGGTCTGCCAGAAGCCGGTAAGTACCTGATCCACATCACCTTAGTCCCCGATCAAGGCGAGCGTTTGGATGCCCACATGGGCTTTACTGCAGGCACTGGCCCAGCCACTAGCCGCACTAGCTTGTTGCTTTATGTTTTCTTTGCTTTTGCGGGCTTGTATATCTTGTATTTGTCGCACGGCGGTTTCAAATCCATCGTTGATAGCGCTGTTGCTAAAATTAAAAGCTAATAATCAACAAAGTGGGATGGGTGGTGATGGGACAAGGTTTTGAATTGAACAGAGGAGGCAGTGCAATGTTGAAATGTTTGTCGGTTGGGTTATTGGTGGCTGCGTTTTCGTCGACAGTATGGGCGGCGGAAATTGAAGACCATGATGGGATGCTGATGAATCATGGCGACGGTCATTTGATGGACATGGGGGGCGGCATGGTCATGGGCCAAAACGCCGACACCTTGCCCGGTGGCTGTGATGGCATATCCGAAACACGGGAGATCACCGTACATGCCGGTCATAAGTATGCGGAAAAATTCCCGGGACGGATGTTTGCATTTGATACCCAAGAATTTCAATTTAAGCCTTGTACCAAGCTGAAAGTCCATTTTGTCAATGAAGACCACATCCGCCACCAATGGATGATGCATGGCTTGCCCAAATACCTTTATCCTAAAGGTATGTTCCACTTGGAAGTGAGCGGGCCGGGTAAGATTTCCGGCACGCTGATTTTGCCGCCAGGGGACAAGACCTATTTGGTGCATTGCGACATTGCCCAGCACATGGAAAAAGGCATGAAAGCCCAGCTTAAGGTAGGCAAAGGCGATGGCGATTTGCCCAGCATTCCTGGTGTGACTGCTATGGCTGTTGCTGATGACTATCATGTTGGCTTGCCCGAACTGCTTGCCGCCGCCGAAGCCGCTGCCCAATTGCCTGAAGCTGTTCCGCCTGTGGTTGCCGCTGTAAAAGCGCAAGCTCCTGTGGAGGATGCTTGGTTTTCTGGGATGGCAGTGGTGGGGTTGGCGATTGGTCTGGCCTTGGCGCCTTTTTTGGCCCGCAAATTCGCCGGTATGACATTATCGGAGGCTATCGCCACGGTATTTGAACTGTTGCGTTTTGGCATTGATTGGCTGGTACAGGAGTCGTTGCGCTTGGTTAAACGGGCTACTGGCGGAAAAAATAAAACTTTGCCGGGTGCTTAAGCACCCAAAACAACACAACCCCTGTCAGGTCACAGGGGTTTTTTTTGCCCAAAATAGAGCGTTATAATGAACGGAATGATTGGGCTATTTGTCAGTGCTTTTGTTTCATCAACCATTGCTCCAGGCGGCTCCGAGGCGGTTTTGGCCTATTTGGTGGCCAGCAACCAGTATCCTGCCTTGCAGTTGTTGCTGGTGGCCACGGCCGGTAATACCTTAGGGGCCTTGACCACTTGGGGATTGGGGCATTTGGCGGCGAAAAAATTCCAGGTGGCCAGCATCCTGCCAGAAAAAAAACAACAGGCATTGGCGGTTTTAAGCCAAAAAGGCCAATGGGTGCTGTTGTTCACATGGTTGCCGTTAGTGGGTGATTTGCTGTGTTTTGCGGGTGGCTGGCTCAAGCTCCCGCTATTATCAAGCACAGTATTGATATTGTTGGGCAAGTTGGGGCGCTATGCAGCCATTGTCTGGCTATTTGTTTAACTGCCTTGGCTGCAATGTTCCTAACCCGCCGTCCCGTTTGCCGTTTACATTCAAAGTGCGCTGTTATTGCCATTGTCCGAATTATTTTAAATTTACCCTGTCCACAAAAGAGGTTATCAGCCGTGTTGCGCCATTTTCCAGAAATCGGAATCCATTATCCCCATAAAAAACGCGATTACTTCATTGCGGCTTTTACTTTTTTTTGCGTTGCCGTTTGCCTTATCTCCGATGCGACCGCCGATATGGACAAACAAAATGCCTTAGGGGTGTGTGGCTGGGTCTTTTTAATCGGCCTGTTACTCGGTGAAAGCACCGATGTGCGCGTACAAGTGCTGATTGCCGTGATGTTTGCCACTATAGGTGAGCATTTCGCTTCGCCCTACATGGGCGGGTATACCTACCGGTTTGGCAATGTGCCTGCCTATGTCCCGCCCGGACATGGTATGGTCTATCTGACAGCGGTTGCGTTGGCACGTTCGGGGCTGTTTATGACACATGCCAGGGCGATCACTGCGGGAGTGTTGCTGGTTTGTGGTTTATGGTCTTGGTGGGGCATCAGCGGCATTCCCGCACAAGGTGATTATGTCGGCGCCCTATTGTTTTGCGTGTTTTTGATTTATGTGTTCAAAGGCCGCTCCCCCTTGGTTTACGTGGCGGCATTTTTTATCACCACGTGGTTGGAGCTGATAGGTACCGCAGTGGGCACTTGGAAATGGGCGGCGATTGATCCGGTTTTGCATTTGCCACAAGGCAATCCGCCTAGCGGTGTGGCGGCTTGGTACTGTTTGGTGGATGCCGTTGCAATGGGCGGCGCACCGTTGGTTTTTAAGGGCTGGCGCAGTGTTAGTGAATGGCTGGCGGCGGTCAGGGGACGGCGCACGGCTTATCAGGGTGCGGCAAACGATTAATGATGCATAATGATTGCCCCGGTAACGCATACAGGGGAGTTGCCTATTGACTGCTTGCCTCAACAATGGGTCTCCGCCTCATTTTATGCCCATTGCTTCATGCAGATATCAAACCGCTTTTTTCTTTGCCGGCAAGGGAACTTGTCGGCTACTGCCATTGTCAATAAATGCGGATACAGGATAAAAATCCGTATTTAAGTATGGTTTTTATTGTTTCCTGTGCATTGCCAAAGAAGTTACTAGATAGCTATTGTTTTAATTTTGCGATAAAGGGACAATCAAGACCGTTAGCCGCTTATCCTGCGTCCTGCTTGCCATATAATATGTAAAAACAGAGTTAAATAGTGGGTTGTTTGGCAGTGGCCGAATAGTAATAATATTTTTATGGCAATTCTGTTTTTTCAGGTTTAGAATAAAAAACAGTCCATATCCGTTAGCTATCCAATGAATGCATGACTGCTGCTTATCTGCCAGACTGTGCATAACAAAGCGATTTATAAGTTTTTTTACCAATGAGATTTTCGATCTGATATTTTGACCTAACTTTTATCTACAAAGCATAATTAATGCTAGGGGCAACTATGCGCAAAATAATTTCACTAATCGTCACTGTTCCATGTTTGGCTTTTGCTGTCCAATCAGAAGCGTTTGAAAGCGCCACGACCTCGGCGGGGGGGATGGCAGAAGATTTAAGGGTGCCGGAAAGCAAAATATTAACGGATTATCTGTGGACAAAAGGGGCTTATGGGGCCGCCAAGTCCAGGATGGCGGTTGTCAAAAAATCAACGGTAGCCAGCAATTTTGTCACCGCCCATAGCAGCCCTGTTGTGGTGATGCCAACTATAAACACCACGGCTATTTTTTGGGGTACTTCTTGGGCAGCAACCAACACCACATTTATCAGCGATAAAATTGCTGGGTTGAAGTATTTTTACAGCAATCTGGGTGTCTCTACCTATGCCAGCACGGTATCAGAATATTTGCCAGGCAGTTTTCCATTGGCACATAGTCTTGTCGGTTATAAAACCGATGCTGCCACAAAATCAAGTGCTAGTCCGACAGCCGTCCTGACCGAAGTTTGCAAACTTATCGGTGCCAATAATATCGACCCGAATGGTTATTACCCAGTTTATTCCGATCTGCCTAGAGGCTCTGCCAATTACTGCGCTTACCATAGTGCCGGACAATGCTATGCTGGCGGCACCACAGTACAGTTTGGCTTCTTTTTCAACTTGAATAATGATTCTGGTTGTGACCCGAAAAGCCCTTACGCACCGGCATCCGGTTCTACGGGTGCACAAGCGCCCTTGTTTCCGCCAAGCGGCAGCACCTTAGTGACCCAATCACAAGGTTTGGCTGCTTTGATCAATGTCACCGCACATGAATTGGCTGAAACAGCAACCGACCCTGTTTACTTCCCCCGTACTGGCAGCGCTTACTGGGCTGGCTACTTCGATTTGGCGGGCAACGAGGTTGGCGACAAGTGCGCTTGGACATTCGGTCCGTCAAATGTTCCAGGCAGCACAGCCGGCACCGTAATGGTAGGCGCTTATGATTGGAAGCTACAAGGCGAATGGTCTAATCAAGCCTACAGCAGCCAGACCGGTTACGATTCATTAAAAGGTTGTATCACTGGCTCATAAACTGGCTGGCAGTTAACACCCATTTCCTATGCATACATCGGCTGATTGGTGGGCAAGAGCAGCCAAGCACTTGTAAACCTGAAGCTGGCCGGTGTGTCTAGGCCTACCTTAGGCAAATGACATCCTATTATTTGGGACTGCACCAATGACCGTTAAGCAAAAAATAATGCGGCTAGCTTGCTCGGGTTTGCTGTTGGTAATGCCAATGGCAGCTATCTATGGCGGCCCAGTGGTGATGGATCCACTGGACAGGGGACAAGCCACAGTAACACGGGATGTTGCCGAATATACTAACCGTGAACAAGCATTAATGGCCACAGCCTTAGGTGGTGGGGACAGTACGGCCCTTCCATTGGCGGATGATTTTGAAGCATGGTCAACGGCTAACGACTGGCAATCCAAGGCAGAATGGCTAGCCTCCGCACAACAGATCAAATCGTATCTCATTAAAGACGTGTCCGTCCGTGTCTTAGACGGCTTGGTGGTGGTGCAATTCCTTCTCCGGACCCAAAGCCGTAAAGGCAACCTTCCCCAAAATAAAATCGTTGTGGATATTTGGCGGCAAAGCAGCCAGCAGTTGGCGGTCAGATACACCACGGACACCTCCGTTTCCCAGCGTACTGCGGCGCTGAGTCAAAAACGCTAATAACCGACAATAGCCAACACATACCTATACCATTGCAAAGCAGCAGCTCTGGTTTGGAGGGGCGCGGCCGGGCTATTTTAATCCGTTGTTTCGTCCATCCTGTAACCGTGGACAGTCTGATAAAAAGGCTTCTGTTCTGGCCTGAATTCGGGTAATCTAAAAAATTCAGACAAAAATGACTGTTATTGATGCGTTACCCAAATGTTGCTAACTTTTTTTGGCTTGTGCTATGGCTTTTTTGGGTGGCAGGCCGCTCATGCCTTGCCCAAAACCTTAGCGATGCCGTCTTGCCACCTTCCCCCTCAGCCATCACCAAGGCCGGTCGACCTGCTGTAAAGCAAGCCATAAAAACGCACAAAGATACTGACAAAACGGTCAGTTCCGAAGCAGCCTCTGATGGGCGGCCCAAGCCTTCTGGCGAAACCCATCGGGGTGATCTGTTTGAATTGCCCGAAGTTTCGGTTATAGGCACCACCCCCTTAGGCACTACGGGGCTTGCCAGCAAGAAGGTTTCGGGCAATGTGCAGTCGGTGGAAGATGAAGATATTAAGCGTCATGAAGCCACTTCTTTAACCGACTTCATGAACCGTCGCCTGCAAAGTGTCAATATTAATGACACCCAAAACAACCCCTATCAACCGGATGTGACTTATCGTGGCTTCACCGCCTCGCCGATTGTCGGCACACCGATTGGCTTATCAGTTTATCAGGATGGTGTGCGCGTCAACGAAGCATTTGGCGATACCGTCAATTGGGATTTGATACCGCAAATCGCTATTGCTAATATGGATGTGATGCCGGGTTCCAATCCGTTATTTGGCTTGAACACCTTGGGCGGTGCTTTATCCATCCGCACCAAAAGCGGTTTTAGCCATCCGGGTTTTCATGCCCAAGCGCTGGGTGGTTCTTTTGGACGACAAAATTATCAGGCGGAAATTGGCGGCTCAAAGGATAAATTTGATTGGTATTTCGCCGGTAACGTTTTTGGCGACGGTGGTTGGCGGCCTTTTTCATCCACCAGTGTCAATCAGGGATTTGGTAAGATCGGCTGGGAAGATGACAAGACCGACTTGGACTTGTCCTTCACTTACGCGGGCAACAATATGGACGGGGTGGGGCCAACCCCCCAAGAGTTATTGCAGCAAAGCTGGTCGGCCATTTATACCGCCCCCGATGTCACCCAAAACACCTTATATTTTGTCAATCTTAAGGGTAACCATAGCTTTACTGACCAATTGCAGTTCAGCGGCAATGTTTATGACCGCAACAACAACAATTACAGTTTGAATAGCAATACCACTGGCTCAGACACCTGCACCAATCCAACGCTGAACAGTTGTAGCCAGAGCGGCATTACCCCGGCATATTTTCAGGCCAGCCGCGCCCAGCAAAATGGCACCGGCATTAACCTGCAATTGACTTCTGATTACCAACTGCTGAGGCACGAAAACCAATTGATGGTAGGCGGGGGCTTTAATTACGCTAAAACTAACTTTACCTCCGCCGCGCAAAGTGCAGTTTTGAACACTAGCTATTATGAAATGGCGACAGAGCCGCTTGGCGACAGCACCTATGGCCCCAGTGTCAACATTACCGGCGAGAACCGTTATACCAGTTTGTTTGCCACCGATACCTTCTCGCTGTTTGATTGGCTACATGCCAATGCCTCGGCAAACTGGTTGCAAGCGCAAATAAACACCGCTGATCATCTTAATCCCAGTGGTGACACCAATTATCTGGGCAATAATCTGCACTTCCAACGGCTTAACCCATCTGCCGGTTTGACTTTTGACCCGTTTGGCGCATTTGCGGTCAAGTCGCCCATGCAGGAGTTCACCACTTATTTCAATTACAACGAAGGCTTCCGCGCGCCCACCATTATTGAGTTGGCTTGTGCCAATCCCAACGCGCCTTGTAGCCTACCCAACGGCTTTGTATCAGACCCCAACTTGAAACCGGTGGTGTCGCATACCTTAGAAACCGGTATGAGGGGGACATTTAGCGATGCCCTGAAATGGAATTTCGCTGTCTACCAGACCCTCAATAATAATGACGTTTTATATTTGAACGCGCCGAACGGTAGTCAAAATGCCGGTTATTTCAGTAATGTCGGCAACACCCGGCGGCAAGGCTTGGAGCTGGGCCTGAACGGCTTGGCGTGGGGTGCTTTGAACTGGTATATCAGCTATGGTTATGTTGATGCCACTTACCAATCAACCGCCACGTTAAATAATGCCTACGGGCAAGAGAATGTCGTGCCGGGCAATAGGATACCTAGCATCCCGCAAAACACAGCCAAGGTGGGCGGTGAGTACCAACTATTCAAAGGTTTCTTTTTAGGCAGTGACATGCAATATGTGTCCAGCCAATATGCCCGTGGTGATGATCAAAATAGCCACCCGCAGATCGCCGGTTATGCCATTGTCAATTTGAACAGCCGCTATGTGTTGACGGAGCATATTGAACTATTTGCCATGGGCAAAAATATTTTTGACGGCCATTACCTATCGTTTGGGCAATTGGGCAACAACACGTTCAGTGGGCAAGCCACGCAATTCCAAGGCCCGGGAATGCCTGCCACGGGTTATGCGGGGGTGCGTGTTCATTGGGATTGATGAAGGGGGGGGATGCAAGCGGTTTTGGCACATGGCTCTAATGCTAGCGTGCTAACGACTTATATTTTTTTCTGTTTATTTTGCGGACAACTATGGAAGTCAGTTGGGCAATAAATATGGGCAATTTTAAAGTCAAAACAAACGCATCAATACGCAGTTTGCGGGCTTTGCCATTAGGGAAAACAGCCAGATGGGGGTATAAATGGGCTATTTTTTGTTGGTCATCTTTAGGCGATAAGGCATTATTTTTATAAAGCTCACCGCCCATCATCGGACGCGTGTGGGTCATGGGGGTGCAGTCCAAAACAGCAATATTGCCATCCGCCAACAATAACGGCCATAAGTTGTCCAGCCCCCAGCCAGATGGCGATTGGCTAAAAGTATGCTTTAGCGCAGCCAAACTGTCTTTGGAAAAAATGGGCGCCATTATTTCAATAAAATTGACATAGCGGGCCACACAATGCGGTTGGGCAATCAGCCCTGCATACAGCACATGGGAGTCAAGTGTCAGTGCCGGTTGGCCTAGGGCAATGCCCAGCCCCGCAAATAGGTTGAACATTTGGTTTATTGATTCGGTTGACATCAATAGGTCATCGTCGGGAAACCAAACCGCGCAGTACCGTTCAACCAGATCGGGGTTATTGTTGACAATGTTGGCAATAACCGGCCATTTGCCGCCTTTTGCCTGTTCATAAAATTCTGTGCCGCCTTTATATTTTTCGGGCGTGTCACCAAAATAGCTTAGGTAAACATCAAAATTCCGGTAAGGGCCGGCAAGCCATTGCGGATGCAGTGAATGGTCTCCCACACGGGCAATGACCAAAAATTGTCGGTGGCTCATTGCCTGCCATTAAGCAGCAAAAACGATTTTGCCGCGTACAGTGCTTCGGCTATTGAAACATCCATGTCCAAGTAACGGTAAGTGCCTAAACGCCCGATAAAAGAAGTGCCGGATTCTTGCCACGCCAATGCCTGATATTTTTCCAGCAGTGCTGCTTCTTCGCTCAAGCCAATAGGATAAAAAGGGATGTCGCTAGCGGTCGCCTCAGCACTGAATTCCTTAAAGTAGACAGAGTCATGATGCGTCTCCCACGGTGCAAAGTGTTTATGTTCGCTAATGCGGGTGAAAGGAATGTCTTCATCGCAATAATTCATTACCGCGCAGCCTTGGAAATCCCCTTTGAAATGGTGTTTTTCAAAACGCAACGTCCGGTAAGCCAATGCACCAAAACAGCAGTCAAAATATTGATCAATCGGGCCGGAATAAAATACATGGCCATAATTTTTGTTATCTGCCTTGCGGTAATGGGTGTTCAGGTGGATTTGTATCTTAGGGTGATCAAGCTGCTTCTCGAATATTTCCGTGTAGCCATTTCTGGGGATGCCCTGAAACCGGTGATTGAAGTAATTATCGTTATAATTGAAGCGCAGCGGCAAACGTTTTAGGATGGACGCAGGTAGCTTGGTGGGGTCACGCCCCCATTGTTTTTTGGTATAGCCTTTGAAAAACGCCTCGTAAAGTTCTTTTCCCACCAGATACATGGCCTGTTCTTCAAAGTTTTGCGGTTCAATGCTGTTGTCCCTCAATGATTCAAGAAACAATTCCGCTTCGCTCGGGTTAAGCGTGGCCTTAAAAAATTGGTTAAGCGTGTGCAGGTTGATGGGCAGGGAATAGACATGGTTTTGTGACAGCGCCTTGACTCGGTTGATATAAGGCTCCATGTGGCAATAGCCATTGATATAGTCCCACACCTGTTCGTTATCGGTATGGAAAATATGGGGGCCGTAAGTATGCACCATTATGCGGGTTTCCGGGTCCCTTTGGGTGTGGCAGTTACCGCCAATATGGTCACGGCTATCAAAAATATCGATAAAATACCCAGCATCCGCAAGTTGTTGGGCGATGACCGCGCCGGATAAGCCCGTGCCGATAATGGCAATCCTGTTTTTCATATAAGTGTTGAGTTGATAAATAAGAAATTAAGCTGTGCGTTCAAGTGATGGAATATTTTGTGATTGCTTAATATGCCCCGCACCATTGCCTCAGAAACAATTTTGTCTTCGGGTTCCAGTTTGGTGGATTGGTTACGGGATGCTGTTTTATAGAAACCTGCAATCTGTTCTTGGCTTAATGCCTGGCCCGTGATAAGGCGGAGCAATTTCACCATAGCTGGGCTGCAGCTCACCACATCCTGATAGTTAATAAGAATTGCCCTGTTGCTGTACTGCCAGTAGAGCATATCAAGGAAATAAGGCACCAATATGTCAAAATATTTTATGATGATGTCCGGCAGGTCTTGCTTGTCCAGTGCGGTAAGGTCGATATCTAAAAATATGGCATCCAATAAGCTGGGGTCAAAGCGGGCTATTTTTATTTCCGTATTAATCGCGGAAGCAAGGATGCCCTCAATGTTGCGCACCAAAAAAATATAACGAAAAGCCCGGTCGAGATGAATGGGTATCTGCCTTCTGGTCAAGTGGCTCATGGTCACTTCCCCTTCCCGAATCAGATACAAAAGTAGCTCGGCATCAGTAAATTTACGTCCGGTGTAAAAAGCAAACGGCAGGTTGTCGCCAAAATTAATCCACTTGTCACGATTGCCGGCAAATTCATCGGTGATTAATGAGGCTCTGTATTCCAAGGTGAGGTCGTCATAATGGATAAACATCTGCCGCTCATGCCCTAAGGCGGCATTGAGCACGCTATTGAGAAAATGCGTTCCGGCTTTTGGAAAAGAGGCAATAAGATATCGGTCTTTGGGTGTCACGTTGCATCAGCTCCGAAGTGCAATCCTAGCATTCAATTGGTTTTTGACCCTGCATCGGCAAAAGACATGGCTGTTTTCGGTCGAGTGGTGTGCGTCCGATAGCATTTTATTTAATTTGAAGATAGTGGCTATGCATTGAATTAAATGGCTTTTTAATGGGCAAGTTGCGGTGGTTGTGTGTGTTGGGCTTGCCATGGCGGCGCGAAAACAGCAATCACCAAGCGTTATCGTTTGAGGCCGGTAAAATGCTTTACTATAACAGGGCTATTTTGGCTTGCTTGCCATTACTGCTATTATTTAACGGATGTGCTGTTCTTAGGCTATTATAAAATTCAATCGTAGATTTACAAAAAAGTTTGTAATTATACATAAAAATCAGCAAAATGCAAAATACATCCAAATCAGATTTCGAAATTTACAAGCGTTTGTTGGGCTACACGCGGCAGTATACAAAATATTTTGTTATCAGCCTGTTGGGTTTTCTCATTTATTCCAGCACCCAATCGCTGTTCGCCATGCTCATGCAGCAAATCATCGATGCCGTGCAGGCAAAGTCACGGGAGCAATTGCTTTATTTGCCGTTATTTTTTAGTGGCCTGATCTTGATTCGGGGGGCTGGCAGCTACGCGGGCAATTATTTTCTTGCCAAAGTGTCGCTGAGCGTTGTCCACACTTTGCGTTGCGAGTTATTTGACAAATACACCCAATTGCCCACCCAATTTTTTGATGACAACAACAGCGGCTATATGATTGCCAGAATCACCCATAATGTCGATCAAGTTGCGGTGGCAACCTCTGATGCCGCCAGAAAGGTGGTGCAAGAAGGGCTTTCCGCCATCGGCTTGTTGGCTTATTTGTTTTATATGAATTGGATGTTGTCCATGGTGTTCTTGGTGGTGGCGCCCATTATCGTTTTTTTGGTCAGGTACGTGAGCAGGCGGTTACGGATTTTAAGCCAAAACCTTCAAAATTCAATGGGGGAAATGACCCACATCACCTCCGAGCTGGTCAATGGCCACCGCATTGTCCGCAGTTATGGCGGCGAAGCTTATGAGAAAGAACGCTTTGTGCGCGGCAGCTCCTACAGCCGTAGGCAGTCCTTAAAGATGCTGACCACCAATTCTCTGCATAACCAGTTGATGCAATTGGTTATTGCGGCAGCATTGGCGTTTTTAATGTATATGGCGTTATTTATGATGGAGCAATCCAGTGTCGGTTCGTTTGTGGGTTATCTGACTGCAGCATTTATGTTGCCGCGCCCCTTCAAGCAATTGAGCGACTCCCACAATGACATCCAGTTGGGCATTGTGGCCGCCGAATCTTTATTTGCCGTGTTGGATGCCAAGGCTGAGCCAGACACGGGCGTTTACCAAACAGACCATTGCAAGGGGGTGCTGGAATTTAAGCATGTCACTTTCCAATACGAAAAAGCGGGCGAACCGGCATTGGTTGATATTAATTTCAAGGCCGAGCAGGGGCAAACTATCGCATTAGTGGGTGCTTCGGGCGGGGGCAAAAGCACATTGGTCAATTTGGTGTCGCGTTTTTATCCCTATAGCCAAGGGAAAATTTTGTTGGATGGTATTGATATCAATGATTATACATTGGGCAACTTGCGCCAGCATATTGCCTTGGTCAATCAGCAAGTGACATTGTTCAACGATACCATTGCCAACAATATTGCCTATGGTGCATTGGCTGGGTCAAGTCGCCAGGCGGTCGAGCAGGCAGCAACCGATGCTTATGTGATGGAGTTTGTCAGCAATCTGGAGCATGGATTGGATACGGAAATTGGCGAGAATGGCGTAAAATTGTCAGGGGGGCAACGGCAGCGGTTGGCTTTGGCAAGGGCGTTGCTAAAGGATGCGCCGCTGTTGATATTGGATGAGGCCACTTCCGCACTGGATACCGAGTCAGAACGGTACATCCAAGGCGCATTGCAAAAAATTATGGGCAAACGCACGACATTGGTGATTGCCCATCGCTTATCGACCATCGAAAAAGCCGACGTGATATTGGTGATGGAGCGGGGGCGCATTGTCGAACGCGGTTCGCATAGCGAGCTATTGGCCAAAAATGGTTCTTACGCCAGATTACATGCCATGCAATTTAAGGAAAACAAGCCGGATGAGGTGCCGCTGGTAGCCACCGTTGATGTGCCGTTGCCGGAACACAAGAACGAAACGGCATGGGGGTTTCTGGCCAGGGGCGGTGTCGCGTAATAATTAAGGTTTCGCTAGATGCTTTTCAGGGTTGGGTGGTGAATATGGTGGCGAATCTGACACAGACTTGGCTTGGTTAAGCGAAGAAGATTATTTGCAGGCGGAAGCATGCCGTGAAATCCGGCATGAATACGTGGCGGGCGCTATTTATGCCATGTCGGATGCAAGTAAAGACCATCAGCGTATTGCCGGAAATATCTATGCGGCAATGAATGGTTTTCTAAAGCAGCGGCCTTGCGAAGCTTTTGCTTCGGACGTAAAAGTTAAGGCGGGCAAGCATTTTTTTACCCTGATGTGATGGTGGTTTGCGAAGACAACACCCAAGACCATTACGTTGACAGTCCGGTGATTATTGTTGAGGTTTTATCCAAATCGACACGCAGGATGGATGAAACAGTAAAAAAACAGGCTTATCAAAATATCCCTTCAATGCAAGAATATGTGCTGATAGAACAAGATTTTGTCGATGTTGAAGTCTGTCGGTCTCGGGTAGGCTGGGCATCAAGCCATTATTTTTTGGGCGATACCGTGCTTTTTGAGGCGATTGGCCTAAGCATGGGTGTTGCCGACATCTATGAGCGTGTCAAAAATGAAGACATGCAGGTTTTTTTAGCCAATAAAGAAGCCATTTCCCATTAAACAGGAGTTTTTTTGAAAACATTTATATCCGTTTTGGCCGATCATCGTGCCATGATTGACAATTTGGCAAGTTGCAATACCGAGATTGAAGCGGCAGGCAATTTGCTGGTCAAGACACTGAACCAAGGCGGCAAAATACTATTGTGTGGCAATGGTGGCAGTGCCGCCGATTGCCAGCATATCGCCGCCGAATTGGTGGTGCGCTATGAAAAAGACCGGGTTGCCATGCCTGCATTGGCATTGACCACGGACTCTTCGGTGTTGACGGCCCACAGCAATGATGTGGGCTTTGAGAGCTTGTTTTCCCGTCAAGTGGAAGCTTTCGGTCAACCGGGGGATTGTCTGGTTGCCATCTCCACATCCGGCAAAAGCCCTAACATTATAAAGGCGGCGCAAGTGGCGCAACAAAAGGGGCTGGCGGTCATTGCCCTGACCGGTGGCGACGGTGGGCAGTTGCCACCTTATGCCAATATCACCATTGTAGTGCCTTCAGAAGTCACCGCCAGAATTCAGGAGGCACATATTGTGATAGGCCATTGGTGGTGTGGTTGGATTGAAGGCCATTGCCCCGCATGATTTTTTTGCGCCATGCAACGATCAAGCCGTTCAGATTTTTTTAACAGGAACTCCCTTTATGTTAGCCACGTTACCAGATTTCACCCAGGCCAGGATTATTGTCATCGGCGATGTCATGCTAGACCGATATTGGTCTGGGCAAGCGGCGCGGATATCACCAGAAGCACCCGTACCGGTGGTGCGGGTCAATCATCATGAAGACCGGGTGGGTGGTGCGGCGAACGTTGCGCTGAATATCGCCCGTCTGGGTGGTTATGTCACCCTATTGGGCGTGGTGGGTGATGATGCCGAAGGTATCGCTTTACGGCACATGCTGGAAGCACAAGGTGTCCGCTGTGCCTTTGTTGTTCAGCCAGCCATGCGTACCATCTGCAAGTTACGTATCTTAGCGCAACATCAGCAGTTGATCCGCGTCGATTTTGAGCATGTGCCCCTGCAATTTGATCATAACGCCTTGCGGGCTGAATTGCAGCAACAGTTGCCGGATCATGCGGTACTGGTCTTTTCTGATTATGGCAAAGGCACGCTGTCCGATATTGCCGCGCTGATGCAGGCCGCCAAAACCGCTGGGCTAGCAGTATTGGTTGACCCAAAAGGTACGGATTTTAAGGGTTATGCCCAAGCGGATGTGATTACGCCCAACTTGGCTGAATTGCAAGCCGTAGTCGGTTATTGCCCTGATGAATTGGCATTGCAGGCAAAAGGCCGGCAGTTACTGGCGGATCACCAGATTGGCACGTTGTTGCTGACACGCGGCGAAGCAGGTATGACTTTAATCCAGCCAGAAGCCTGCCATTCATTGCCCGCCCAAGCCAAAGACGTGTTTGATGTGACCGGTGCGGGTGATACCGTCATAGCGGTGATGTCGCTGTGTATGGCGGTTAAAACGCCGCTCATGGAAGCGATGTATTTTGCCAATCTTGCCGGTGGCATCGTGGTCGGCAAATTGGGTACATCGACGGTATCGCATGAAGAATTGGCCCGCGCCATGCATGGTGACCGTGATACCGCACAATATGGCGTGGTGTCGGAAGATGAGCTGGCGATTCTGATCGCCCGTGCCAAGGCAGGAGGCGAGCGGGTCATTATGACTAATGGTTGCTTTGATTTATTACATGCCGGTCATGTCACTTATCTGCAGCAGGCCAGGGCATTGGGCGACCGCTTGGTGGTGGCGGTCAATTCCGATGCGTCCGTGCGGCGCTTAAAAGGCGATTCTCGGCCAATCAATGGCTTGTCGCAGCGTATGATGGTGCTGGCGGCATTGGCTTGCGTCGATTGGGTGGTGGCCTTTGAAGAGGAAACGCCGGAACGGCTGTATTGTCGGGTGTTGCCTGATGTTATCGTTAAGGGCGGCGACTATAGCCCCGATCAGGTGGCTGGCGGTGACTGTGTCGTTAAGGCAGGTGGCGAGGTTAAAATTTTATCGTTTGTTGAAGGCCACTCCACAACTTCAATGATTAACAAAGCGCGGGGCGAATAATGATTATTGTGACAGGCGGTGCAGGATTTATTGGCAGCAATCTAATCCATGCGCTCAATAAGCGCGGCGAGCGCGATATTTTACTGGTCGATAACTTGAGCAATGGGCGTAAGGTGCTGAACATAGCCGATTTGGATATCGCCGATTATTGCGACAAGCATGAGCTGTTGGACAAGTTGGCTGAGCCGGACATGCGCCAAAAAGTGCGGGCTGTTTTTCATCAAGGCGCCTGTTCAGCCACAACCGAATGGGATGGCTTGTATGTGATGAAAAACAATTACGAGTATTCCAAGCAGTTGCTGCAATGGTGCCAAGCTGTGCGTGTGCCCTTTATTTATGCTTCTTCAGCCTCTGTTTACGGCAATGGGCACAAGGGGTTTAGGGTTGACCGCGCTTGTGAGCAGCCCATTAACATGTACGCCTATTCAAAATTTCAGTTTGACCAGTATGTCAGGCGCATCCTGCCAATGGCCACCAGCCAAATTGTCGGTTTCCGGTATTTCAATGTCTACGGCCCCCGTGAGCAGCACAAAGGTGCGATGAGCAGCACTGCGTTCCATTTTAGCCAGCAAATCATCAAAGACCAAGTGGCCCGGTTGTTTGCGGGTTGCGATGGCTATGGCGATGGCGGGCAGCAGCGCGATTTTGTCTATGTAGGCGATGTGGTTGATGTGAATTTATGGTTTTTGGACAATCCTCAGCAATCAGGCATCTTCAATGTTGGCACCGGTAAGGCCGAGCCGTTCAATGCAGTTGCCGAAGCGGTGATTGCGTGGCACGGGCAAGGCCGTATTGAATACATTCCATTCCCCGAGCATCTTAAGGGTGCTTACCAAAGCTATACCCAAGCCGATCTTTCAGGTTTGAGGGCGGTTGGTTACGATCAGCCGTTCTTGTCAGTCAAAGACGGCGTGCGCCGTTATTTGGAGCAGTTGAATTAATGTTTTTTCGTATCCTTTTGATCATTAGTGGCTATTTTTCACTATTGATTAAAATTATCTGATTATCCTTGTCAGTAGTTAAAATTTTTCTTGACACCCAGTGCCGAAGCGCTAGAATGCACGGCTTCCCCACAGGACGGCGGGGGGCGGCGGGGCGGCGGTTTTGCCCCGGCGGAAAAAAAGATTCACCGGGTTGTTGACAAGGCGAAGGAGGCGCGTATAATTGTCAGGCTCAGCGGGACGAAAAGCCCGCCGCTCTTTAAAAACGTGGCCAAAACAATTTGTGTGGGCGCACCGCGCCGCAGGCAGCCGTTTTAACGGCGTGCCCGCGCAGCGGGCGCGCCGGGCGGGGGTTCGCCCCCGCCCAAAGAAACAAGACATCATTGAACTGAAG
>CAJAWH010000047.1 GCA_903945605.1 uncultured Methylococcaceae bacterium
GCTGCGAAGTGGGCGCCCGCGACACGGAAACCGGACGAAAACGCTGGGACGCCATCAAAAACGACGGCATAACGGACGTCATGAGTGACTGCTGAAGTCCTTATGAAAAATTCGTTCCGAAAGAGCTGCATACGCAATCTAAAGCCGAAACCTATACGGTCGAGGGCTATAACAGCCTGTTCGGGCATTTCTTGGCCCGGTTACGCAGAAAATTAAAATGCTGCAGCAAAAGCAAGGACATGCTCAAATCTTCCGTCATGCTTTTGATGCTCAAATGGAATGGCGAACTCGATGCTATACTAAATTAACAATGCCCTTTATCTGGACAAACAAAGGCAATAGGCATTTTATATCCAGACGACCGTCCGTATAGGCGGCAGTGCAATGGTCATAAGCAAAACCGGATACTTGCAATAGCGGGCAGGAAAAACTTATACAATATGATTTACTATAAAATACAATTTGTTATATACCCACATTGCGACCACGCGTTAATACAAATCAAAATACCTCCGGCAAAGCCGGAGGTATTTTGACTGTCAGGTTCAACCTAACTTTTTCATGCACATCCCAACCACCTAACCCACTCCCATCCATGGACATTATTTTTTTTGGCGGCCTCGAAATTGACACTCTCATCGGCATTTACGAATGGGAACGGCAACAACGACAAACTATTATCTTAGATGTAGAAATGGCTTTTGACATACAACAAGCCGCTGTTACCGACGACATTCAATATACACTTGATTACAAAACCGTCTCTGACCGTATTGTCAGTTTTGTCAAAGCCAGCGAATGCTTGCTGGTGGAACGCCTAATTGTTGAAATTGCCGAGCTGATCCGCACCGAATTTAATGTGCCGTGGATAAAAATCACCCTCAACAAAAAAGGTGCTATCGGAACAGGCATTGACGTGGGCATCCGTATTGAACGTGGCAACAAGCCGCAATAATATGGCCATAACAGAAGGCTTTATCAGTATCGGCAGCAACATCGAACGGCATAAGCATATCGCTGGCGGAGTGGCGGCCTTACGGCATCGCTTCGGCAAATTGCTGGTGTCCAGTGTTTATGAAACTGAAGCGGTCGGATTTAACGGCGCACCTTTTTATAATTTGGTGGTTGGCTTCACCGACACACAAGATGCGAAAACTGTTGCGGGGCATTTGCGGCAAATGGAATTTGCCTTTGGGCGCAGTGCCGATAGCCAGAAATTTTCTGCCCGCACTCTGGATTTGGACTTGCTGTTGTATGGCGACACGATTATTGATGACGGTAGCCTGCAAATACCGCGGGCTGATATTACCCGCTATGCCTTTGTGCTAGAACCCTTGGCAGAAATTGCCCCGTTATTGAAACACCCGCAGTTACAAAAAAGCTACGCCGAATTATGGGAAGCATTACCTAAGGCGGGAATCCGGCAAAAGCGGATTGTCTTCGATTTTGCAACCGACATCCGTTCGCCGCAGCCTTAGCCAATGCCTTATACCCTGCCTATTAGTGTTACACTTGCTTAGTTTCAATTTTAAGGTAAATTAACATCGCTGTTAGTGTAACCTATGAGTGTCCAAGCCCACCTAGGTTACACTCAGGCACAATAACTCTCTGTCTAGTGCAATTTCTCAGTATTCACCATGGACATCCACGCTGAACCTATAGCTAAAATTGGCATTATTGGTGGCGGCGCAGCCGGTATGTCCTGTGCATTATGGCTAAAGCAACTAGGGCTTCAACCCGTTATCATTGAAAAAAATACCTATTTAGGTGGCCAGTTAAAAGGGATGCAGCGAATTAACCGCTGGGTGTTAGGGCATCAGCAACAAACCAGCGCAGAACTTGCCGAACTTTATGCCGCACATATTGGCCAACTTGATGTGGACTGCCTTTACCAAGCCCAATTACTTGATATCCGCCGCCTAGCCAATGGCTTTGAACTAACCGTCAACCAGCTCGAAAAGCACACTAGCTTATTGGTTCGAGCTTTAGTGATTGCCACCGGAGTGCGGGTTGTAGGGGCGGAAGTTTTTGCCGATATACCCGGTTTTGCGGCACTTTATCCAAGCACCCATCTGTCATTTTACCCCCTGGACCATTTGCCAAAACTAGGGCAGCTGGCAGGCCGGACAGTGGCGGTTATTGGCGGTGGCGATAACGCCCATTTCACAGCCAAAGATGCCGCCTTAGCCGGTGCGCAAGTGCACTTGTTAATCCGCCACACAGCCAAAGCCCGTGCGCCCATCCGTCGCCACGTACAAGCATTGGTTGCCGAAGGCTGCATCATTGAGCATAGCGGTGTGCAAATAGCCGCTTTTGCCACCACAGAAAACCGCATAATCCTTGCTTTAACTAATGGCCAACATGTTATTGTTGATGAGCTGTTTGGCCGTTTAGGCTTTGCCGCCAATACTGGCTTTCTGGATAACTTTGCCGCCTTGACCAACATCAGCAAAGCACGCGGTTATATTAATACCGATGCCGTCTATCGGTCATCACTGGCAGACGTTTACGCGATTGGCGATGTGGCGGATGCCCTGCACCCCTCGGTGGTCAACGCCATTGCCGCCGGTGCTGTTGCCGCACAGGATTTAAGTGACCGGATATGAACAGATGATTGCAAAAGCCAATACCCCGCCGTTGGTATGGGTCGTGGACAGCACTTACACCGGCGAGTTGCATGCCCGCATTGGCTTGGCGGAGCGGCTGGGTTATGGCTATCAGGTGATTCCCTTACCCAATGGCAACAGCATCGCTTATCAACAGGATTTATACCAGCGTTACTGCCAACACGGGCAAGCCAGACAGTTACTGGTTATTAGTGGCACGGGCGAGGAAACGACAGCGGAAATAGCCGATTTGCGGGGGCTGTTCAAGGAAAGGTTTTTTTGCGTCTATCTGGCATCCATTTTGCCAGAACAACAGCATCCCCGTCTTGCCGAATATGACCTGATCGCTTCGCCTCAATTGTCCGGCAAGCATATCGTCACCTTAACCGGTGTGCCTCACGCCTTGACCCTCGACGGATTGGCCCGCGCCCGCCTGCTCCATGCCGATTATTTCAATGCCTTGCCCAAGCCTATTGTCGCCTTGCTGGTGGGCGGCAACACCCGCTATTGCGAGGGATTCACTGTACACCATGCCCAACAATTGGCGGCACGCATCCTGACCATCAGCAATGGGCTGGGGGGATGTTTGGTCATCACCAATAGCCGCCGCACGCCGCCGGTTGCCTTTGCCGCCCTATTGGGGGCGTTGGCGGATGTGCCTCATTATGTTTTTGATTGGCAACAGACAGACAGCGATTTTTACCCTGCTCTGCTCGCCCATGCTGATGTTTTTGTGGTGACAGGCGATTCCTTGTCGATGTGTTCAGAAGCGGCATTCACCGGCAAACCGTTGTTAGTGGATTTAAGCACCAACGCCACCGAATGTTTCCATCGGCAAATTATTGGCCGGTTGATTGACTATGGCGCCGCCAAATTATTGGCCAGCCCTTATACAGCATGGTCTTATGTACCGCCTGACCCTACAGGCGCAGTGGCTGAAGCCATAAAAACCCACCTGCGAATTTGACGGGCAAAATCAAATGGCAAACAGCCTTACGGCAAGCCCGACAACAACACCGGAAATAGCTGGCCCAAGCCTTTGGCAATAAACTCCACGGCAATGGATGCCAAAAATAAGCCCATCACCCGTGTCACCACATTCATGCCCGTGCGCCCCATAACATCGGCAATTTTCGGGGCCGCCAGCAGAGCTGCCAATACCAGCAGGGACAGCGATAAAATAACGCTGCCCACCAACAAATAATGTTGCCAAGAATGACCGCTATGACCATAAACAATAATGGTGCTGATGGCACCGGGGCCGCTTAACAAAGGTATGGCTAAGGGTACTACGGCAATTGATTCTTTTTCAAAGGACTCGGCCTGCTCTTCCGGCGTATGGCGGGCGCGGTCATTGCTGGCATGAAGCATCGACATGCCCATCATCAGCACCAATAAGCCACCCGCCACACGGAACGCGGGTAAACCAATGCCAAAAAACTGCAATATCGGCTCGCCTGCCAGCAGGGCAATCAACAGCACCACCAAGACGGATACCGCACACACGACGGCAATGTGCCGCCTGTCTTCAGCGGTACGGTTAATGCTCAGGGCAACAAATAACGGGATAACACCTATGGGATTGACTACGGCAACCAAGCCCACCAACAGTTGCAAATATTCATTCCACAACATCATTATCTTTTATCAGAAAGGGATGGCACTAAATTTCCCGCCGCCCATTAAAGGCGTGCATCAAGGTGCTGCTGTCAATAAACTCCAGTTCACCACCCATCGGCACACCGTGGGCTATGCGGCTAGCCGACACTTGATGTTTTTTAGCCAATTGGCTGATAAAAAATGCGGTGGCCTCGCCTTCCACAGTGGAGTTGGTGGCTAAAATCAATTCCTTCACCTTGCCCTCGACAAGCAACTGCTCCAATTGCGTCATACCCAGTTCTTCAGGGCCAATACCGTCCAAAGGTGACAAACGTCCATGCAAGACAAAATAGCGGCCTTTAAAAACAGTGGCCTGGTCGATAATCCAAACATCCGCCGAAGTTTCAACCACACATAACAAAGTAGCATCCCTGCCATTGTCCGAACAGGTTTCGCAAACGAGCTGCTCGGTCAATATCCGGCAATGTTGGCAATAACCAATTTTTTCTATCGCTTCGGTCAAAGAGCCTGCCAAACGCAGTGCCCCAGCGCGGTCACGCTGCAACAAATGAAAGGCCATGCGTTGTGCGGATTTATTGCCGATACCCGGCAAACAGCATAAATTTTGGATGAGCTGTGCCAGCAAGCCTTTTTTTTGCATTGCTAAAAGGGCATTTGGAAGCCTGGCGGCAATGGCAAACCGGCGGTGACTTCAGCCATTTTTTCTTTCTTCAATTTCGCCACTTTATTAACGGCATCATTGATAGCTGCCGCCACCAAGTCTTCCAACATATCTTTATCATCACCAACCAATGATGGATCAATAGTCACTTTGCGGGCTTCGCGCTTGCCGCTCATGATAATAGTGACCAAGCCGCCCCCCGATTCACCCACCACTTGCATGAGGCTGAGTTCTTCTTGGGCTTTTTTCATATTGTCTTGCATTTTTTGGGCTTGTTGCATGAGATTGCCCAATGGGTTTTTCATAGTTGCTCCTCAATAGATAGCTATACCGGCTTGATGCTGCCTGGGATAATTCGGGCATCAAAATGATCTTTCAATGCCTGGATAGTTGGGTCGGATTGAATGGCATCAACCGCCGCCTGTTGACGGTCTTGTTGTTCTTTGGCCAGTTGTAGGGCTGGCGTTTCGACGACGGTTTGCTGAAGGCTGATGTGCAATTTTAGCGGGCTGCCCCGATATTTTTGCAAGGCATCTTGCAATGTTTTTTCGGTACGCGCACTACGGATATGACCGGGGGCAACCTGTAACTGGCACACCTCATCATCCAGATGCACCAAAACACAATGGCTGGCCAATTGCTTGGCCATGCCCGCCAACTGCATCGCGTCAATCATGGCTGACCAATTGTCCGTAGTGTGCGGCGACGGAGCAAAACCGCCATTATTAGCAACGGTGACAGAAACCTGTGACGGCTCTTGGATTGCCGCTTGGGTAACTTGAACTGGCGGCACAGCATAAGGCCGACTGGTTTGTCCGGCCTGACTGGCGACAGAACCTGCCCCAACCGGCTTGAAGGCCAACATCCTGAGCATGACCATTTCAAACCCCATGCGCCGGTCTGGCACGCAATCAAGGTCTTTTTGCCCCATCAAGGCGATCTGATAAAACAGCTGCACGTCTTCAGAAACCAGCCGCTTGGCTAAATCCTCAACAATATCTTTGTCAAAATCATTTGCCAAACTATTGGGCACTTGCTGATGCAACGCCACACGATGCAATATGACCAATAACTGCTGCAATACCGCACCAAAATCGGCCGAAAAATCAGCAAGCTCACCAATAACATCCAATAATCGGGGGGCATCGGTAGCCACTAAGGCGGTCAACAATTCAGCAATAGGCTGTTGGGCCACTACGCCCAGCATGGCATTAACATCTTCCGCAGTCACTTGGCCACTGCCAAAAACAATAGCCTGATCCAACAAGCTAAGCCCGTCGCGCATACTGCCGTTGGCAACCCGCGCCAACGTCTTGACAGCCAACGGCTCGAAAGAAATTTGCTCTTGACCGAGAATAAATTCAAATTGCTTCAGGATTTGTGCGGGCGTCAAACTTCTGAGGTTGAACTGCAAACAGCGTGACAGGACGGTAACGGGGATTTTTTGCGGATCCGTAGTGGCCAACAAGAATTTGACATGTTCGGGCGGCTCTTCCAAAGTCTTTAACAAGGCATTAAAGCTATGGCCTGACAGCATGTGCACTTCGTCGATCAAATAGACTTTGTAACGGCCTTGGGTGGGGGCATATTGGACGTTGTCCAGCAAATCACGGGTATCTTCCACCTTGGTGCGTGACGCGGCATCGACCTCTATCAAATCGAGGAAGCGGCCTTCATCAAAGGCAACGCAAATACGGCATTGACCGCACGGGTCAGCGTTTTGCAGGTTTTCACAGTTGATGGCTTTAGCAAAGATTCTGGCAAGGGTGGTTTTGCCAACACCGCGAGTGCCGGTGAACAAATAGGCGTGGTGCAGGCGATTATGCTGCAGGGCGTTCTGTAACGACTTGACAATGGGTTCTTGACCCACAACATGGGAAAAATATTGAGGCCGCCATTTTCTGGCAAGAACCTGATAATTCATGGCAGGCTCGTTAGAATGGGTTAGCGCGATTGGGCGGTAATCGCACCAGCCACATCCCGGCACACGAATCTGCTGCTACCGTTGCTCCCTTCCGGACCTGGCGGGGTTTACAGCGTACCGTTGCGGGAGGACCGACACGATCACCATTATGTTTAGCCAATGGCTAAGAGTTGACCATTATGGCTTAACCGGCATAATATTACAACTAGAAATATTCTATCATGGAAAAATAGCTGGGCTTGCCATAAGTCCAGCCATCCCTACAATGCCCTACCCGCACCTATGCGGCTTTATGGCCTGTATTGCCAGTGGCTGCAATCTATGGTTTATTGGCAACCTTACCATGCCATCCTGTTTTATAAAGTTAGCACTGCTTAATGGATATTGAAACCCTAAAAAACAACCTCGACAGTACACCGGCCTTTGTTTTGGATGAAGCGGAACTTGCCCGGTCACTGGGCATATTGGCCCAACTACGCCAGCAAAGTGGTGTCAAGGCTTTATATTCCATAAAATCACTACCCTTAACCCGTGTTCTGGAATTGGCCAAACCTTTTGTTGACGGTTTTTCCGCCAGCTCTTTGTTTGAAGCGCTGCTGGCAAAAGAAATCTTGGCGGACACCGGCAGCATACATCTGACCACCCCCGGCATCAATTATGCCGAACTAGACCAGCTACTGACCACGGTCAGCCACTTGAGCTTCAATTCACTCAGCCAACTACAACGCTATCACAGACAAAACCGGCAGCCCTCCGCTTCCATCGGCCTGCGTGTCAACCCCCAGTTATCTTATCTTGAGGATGACCGCTATAACCCCTGCCGCTTACATTCCAAGCTGGGAGTATCTATTGATGACCTATGGCAGACCACGGCATTAAACCAAGTACAAGGGCTGCACTTGCATACCGTTTTTGCCTGTCAAGATTACCGCCCACTGACCGAAAGCATTGCAAAACTGGTGAATTATTTCGGAAAAAGCCTCAAAAACCTCGAGTGGATCAACTTGGGAGGTGGTTATCTGTTCAATCATATCAGCAACCATCAACCCTTTATCGATCTGGTGGGCCAATTAAACAAGGATTATGGCCTGAGCGTCTATGTGGAACCGGGCAAAGCTATCGTCGGTGATGCCGGTTGTTTGGTGGCAAGTGTGATCGATTGCTTTAGCAGCGACGGCAAAACCATTGCCGTGTTGGACACCTCTGTCAACCACCACCCCGAAGTGTTTGAATATGGCTGGCAACCGGAACTGCATGAACACGCAGCCAAGGGGAGCTACCCTACAATACTGGCGGGCAGCTCCTGCCTGGCGGGTGATTTGTTTGGCGAATACCGGTTTAAGGCAGCTTTACAGGTCGGCGACAAACTGGTGTTTACAAATATGGGGGCGTACAGCTTGGTTAAGGCAAACCGCTTTAACGGCATCAACTTGCCCGCCATTTATGGGCTGCAAGCAGGACGGCTGAACAAATTAAAGGATTACAGCTATCAAGATTACCGCCAGCAATGGTTCACGGACAACTGACGCTGCAAGCCCTTAAGCACACCTGATATTAAGCTTAACGGTTTTTCTACTGCCTTTAATGCCCTAATCTGGTATCTTTACCTGCCCTGCCAACAGCTTTATATCACCTACCACTCACCCTAGAATAATTATAATAATGAAAAGAAATCCAGAAGATAGGACACGATTTATTGGCGGCCTGCTTATTCTTTTAACGGGATGCTGGGTACTGCATAGCTTTTTCCCGCTATTGGCTTGGGTGGTCATCCTGGTCATCACAACCTGGCCGATCTACCAGCTGATGCTGACGCACAGCAAAGAACAACACGGTAAAATGACCTGGAGCGCCGTCATACTCACCTTGCTGATAACCACTATTATCGTCGCCCCTATGGGCTACGGGCTGAGCCGTTTAACGGATGATGCCCAAGCATTCGGGCAAATGCTCAACCAAATGCAAAACATCGGTATCCCGCCGCCAAGCTGGCTGGACACATTGCCAGTCATTGGCCACACGCTTAAGGAAAGCTGGTTTAATGCGCTCGGCAGCCCAGAAGCGGCAAAAACATCACTGCACGGCTTAGGCACCAGCAATGTGCTAGGGCAAACCAAAAATTTTGCCGGACAACTGCTTAACCACATTTTAACTTTTTTGTTTGTCATGTTGGTGCTGCCCTTTGTCTACCAACATGGCGAAAGTCTAAGCCGACAGATATTGGCCACCTGCAATAAGTTGTTTGGCGCAAACACCGGTAGCCGTTACGCTTGCCACGCGGCGGCGGCGCTACGCGCCACCGTAAATGGGATGCTGCTGATCGGCATCGCCAAAGGCTTATTGCTGGGCGTTGGCTATGCCGCCGCCGGTTTAAGCCACCCTGCCCTATTAGGCGCATTAACCGGCATGTTCGCCTTGATACCGTTCGCCGCCAAACTCATCTTCGGCGGCTGCTCTTTGGTGCTTGCCGCGCAAGGCAATATCGGCGAAGCCGTTGGCCTGTTCAGTTATGGCATGGTGTTAACGCTGATCACCGACAACTATGTACGCCCAGTACTAATTGGCAGTGCCGTCAAACTGCCCTTCATTTGGACGTTGCTGGGCATTTTTGGTGGCATGGAGGCTTTTGGCCTGTTAGGTTTGTTTCTGGGACCGACCATTTTGGCGGTGTTAATGTCGATCTGGCGGGACTGGCTTAAGGAAATGGAAAAGCCCTAAGTGTTGCTTATTGGCCTTTTTGGGTAGCTTGACCCGCAATAATGAAATCACCATTCCGGCGTTTTGGTAAGCGACAGCGAAATATGCTGCAAAAGACAACAAAAGGTAAAAAAATGGTATTTTCGGCTAGCAATTAGCTGCATATTTAACTGCAATGGAATAATCCGGTATAAAAATTCTGTAAAGCTTGACCATGAACAGGCTGATGGATATAATACCCAAAAACATTAGAAACGGAAAAATGCTCAAAGTTGCTTCATTTTTTGCGGGTATTGGAGGTTTTGACCTGGGTCTGGAACAAGTCGGGATGAAAGTTGTTTTTCAATGTGAAATCAATACTTTCTGCCACCAAGTCCTAAAGAAACATTGGCCAGATGTAATTTTGCACACTGACATTAACCAATTAAAATCAGACGATATTCCAACAGACACCCAAGTTTGGTGCGGGGGATTCCCATGCCAAGATTTATCATTGGCCAACCAAGGCAAAAGAAAGGGATTAGAAGGTGAAAGAAGCGGATTGTTTTACAAATACGCTGGACTTATCAAAGATCACAAACCCAGATGGGTCATTATCGAAAACGTGCCCGGACTACTCAACAGCCACCAAGGAAAAGATTTCCAAATTCTCCTCCAAAAGCTGGATGAACTCGGGTATGGCGTTTCGTGGCGAGTATTTGACGCAAAATATTTTGGAACACCCCAAAGACGTAGAAGAGTCTATGTTGTCGCAAGTCTTGGAAACCTCCGCTCCGCTCAAGTACTTTTTGAGTCAGAGCCATTTGAAATCGCTCATAGAGCGGGCATCGGTAAGAGAGAAACCCTTACCCGTTGCAATGGAGAAAACTTTCCAGAGGCAAATTGCTTTGTTATCCAACATGCCAGTATTGGAAGAAAATCAGCAGCCGGGCCACAAGCTAAAGGATACCGAAACGACGGGGAAAGCTATACCCTTGATAGCCGAGGAACTGCGGATGCTGTATGTGCGACGGCTCATGCCTTCCGAGTGCGAGATTCTTCAAGGATTTCCGGAGCATTGGACGGAAACCGATATAGGGCTATAGGCAATGCGGTTTGTGTCCACATTGTAAAATGGATAGGCCAGCGAATTGTACAAGTAGACCAGGATTGGCAAAAATCAGATGCTAACTAATTGCCCTGTTAAATCCATATAGTCGCCTATAAACAAACTCGGGCTGGGCGACGCTTGATTGGTGAGCACCTGAACAAATGAGTTGTAATTTGTAAAAATAGTCCTGTTTTTATCGATTCTAAGAGGGATTGAGTCAGGGGCGCAAGATGGGACATTAAATTTTTCCTCATCTTCCACAAAAGTAAGAAGTGCCAGCGTCCAATTGGCGTTGCTTAAATCAGCCAAGATTCCATCCCTAAATCGCTGAATCAAATAATCGTATATCATAGAACCTATACAGAAAACCATACGCCCACCGGTTAACATTGCTACATTTCCTTTAACCAAAAATTGCTCTTGCTGTCTACGCCAAGCATTTGTCACTAAAGGGGCAACCGTTGATACAGGGGTTGTCAGCAGTGCGTTATCGGGCACTCCGGCACGATCCCATGTGTCAATGTGCCTAGTTAAGATTCCGGTACTTGTAGTTTCGCCACCCCCTTGCATTTCCAAAATAACCGCCCGATCAGGGTTAAATGGGCTGGTTTGACTAGGGTTCTTCCGCCACATCACAAAGTCGCCGCTATAATCACTTTCTTCGGTCACTCTAATCGGCACCTCCCTTTTAACCAATACTTCTGCTGGGGTGATTTCAGGGCTAAAAATTTCTTTAGCCACTTGATGCAAAATCGAAACCTGATGGGATGTCAATTGGGCATGCTTGGGAGAACTGGCACACAATCGGTGTGAACAGACAATCCAAACCTCGTTCGTCACCGAATTACGCAATGAACAGACAGGCTTGTCACCGCGTTTCGCCTTGTCACAATGGGATTTTTTGAACGGACAAGGTAAAGTAGGCTTGCCAATTGCCCCAGAAGTCTTATTAATTTTAACGGGGATGATAAGCTTTTCGGTATCAGTCCTTACGCCCAGATACTCTGCAACGACAACGGCCATTATCGTTCAGCCTGTTGAGCCGTTAGCGACCTCAAAAGTTCGGATGGCGGCAAGCTTAAGGCATCCGCAATTTTGATGATATTGATCAACGCCAGGTTATGCTCGCCACGCTCGATGCCGCCCAGATAACTCCTGTCAATACCTGCACGCCCAGCAAGCTCTTCTTGCGAAAATCCGGCGGCGCTGCGAAATTTCTTGACACCTTCCCCAAACTGTGCCAAATAATCTTGCTTTACTTGTTGTTCCATAAAACTAAATTTAAAATTTTTATACTAAGGTCAAGATGGCGTTAAATCTACGGCATATAGTTACCATTTATATCCAGCAATCCCACTGTTACCTATTGTGAACTATCCGAAACTGGCTTGGCAGTGACTAATGGCTTAAAAATAGGCTAACTTGAAATTCAATCAAAAAAATCAAAGGCCATTTGCCCGCTGTCGGCAACTGGCTTGCGGAACAAATCGGTACGCAATGCGGGCAGGCTGTTGGGTATGTGCAAGCGCTTGCAAACCAGACGAAAACGCTGGGCCAACATATCGGCATAGTGACCGGTGCCAGTCATACGTTGCCCCAATGCGGCATTGTAAACTTTGCCATCCCGAGTGGCCCGAACCAATGCCATAATATGCTGGGCTTTGAGCGGGTAATGCTGGCACAGCCACTGTTCAAACAAATCAGCCACTTCCATAGGCAAGCGCAGCAAAATGTAGTCAACCGCCAATGCCCCCGCCGTTTGGGCTGCAGCAACAAGGTTTTCCAACTCGTGATCGTTCAAGGCCGGAATAACGGGAGCCACCAACACCCCCACCGGCACACCCGCTGCGCGTAAGGCACTGACCGTCTGTAAGCGCCGTTGCGGGGCGGCCGCACGTGGCTCCATGGTGCGTGCCAGCGACCTGTCCAAAGTGGTTAGTGATATATAAACCGACACCAGCCCTTGCTGGGCCATTGCTGACAACACATCAATATCCCGCTCAACCAGAGCGGCCTTGGTGATAATGCTGACTGGATGGCGGGTCTCAGCCAACACCTGCAAAATTTGACGCATAATCTGATAGCGACGCTCCAGAGGTTGATAAGGGTCGGTGTTAGTCCCCAATGCTATCGGCGCACATTGATAACCACGCTTGCCTAATTCATTACGCAGCAAGTGCGGGGCATCGGGTTTAACCAGCAGGCGGCTCTCAAAATCCAAACCGGGCGACAGACCCAAATAGGCATGGGATGGGCGAGCAAAACAATAGATACAACCATGTTCGCAACCCCGATAAGGGTTGATGGAGCGGTCAAACGGCAAGTCTGGCGAATCATTGTAGGTAATGGCGGACTGGCTGCAATCAATGGCCACTTCGGTCTTCATAGGCGACAACGGGGTATCCAAACTACCCCAACCGTCATCCTCGGCAACATGGGCGGTTTTTTCGAAGCGACCGGGCGTGCAGCTAAGACTGCCACGGCCTTTATAAAGTAAGGGCTGATTCATGTGCCTAAACAAAAACTACTGATGATTGACTAAATAGCCAGAAAACCGTCCTGATAAACCGACCGACAAGACCACCGCCGACAGACAAAAAACACCGGGCTAACCGCCAAACTCAAGCAAATGATTAGGGATTGGCGTATAGCTAAGCTAACATGCTATCATTTCCCCCAATGGCATACAAAACACAATTTAACTACTTGTTTCATAATAGGAAGCAATATTTATGGGCGTTACTGGGCACTATAGTCCATATAGCCGCGCAACTCTACGGGTCACTTTTGCCATCCAATTAACCCTGCTGCACACTAATGGCTTACCGCTCAGTGTGCCAGCCTGAAAGTCTTGGCCTGATTTGAAAAATTAACCATAACCTTATATGTTTTCTTCAGAATCCATCCTTTTTTCCAAGTCACCTATTTGTTAAGGAATCAATTTAGCAATGGCAACCAACAAGACCCAGCTCAGCCCGCAGCCCTCTAACCAGCCATTAAACAAGAAAAAAGGTGGCCAACAAAGTGCTGACACTAGCCTCGATTTGGATTTTTACCGTAGTTTTTATCACGACTTGTCCGAGATGGATGAGCAAATGTTGCAAAAACATTGGAAAGAGGTGGGCGCGCCGAATAACAGAAGCCCTAATTTTCATGCCCTACTGGAAAGCAAAGGACTGAATCCAGTAGATTCTGAAAATGTCGATTTTGATCTTGCTTTCTACAACAACTATTACACCGATTTGGAAAAAGTTGGCCTCAACAATTATTACCACAACTATTACCGCGCCAAACTCCACTACCTGATCAACGGCAGCAAAGACAAACGCTTCCCAAATCTGACCGAACTGCTTAAAAGCCAAAACATTAGCCCAGAAGCCGCTGATGAAAGCCACCTCGATTATGATTTCTACCTTGACTTATACCCAGAACTCAGCAAAACAACGCTAAAAAACAAAACCCAAGCATTAGTGCATTATTTGCTCTATGGTCGCCACGAAGGCAAACAAGCCAATTTGCAGGCATGGCTACAACACAACAACTGTGACAGCAGCTTTGTCCCCAAGACATTTACGGTTAAGGCCCTCTACAAAATCAACCGGAAAGACGGCATAGAAATAAAGCTTGGCCAATTTTTGGACGTGCTGTCAGGCCGCCCCGGCTATCCGGTGCGCATTAGCCGAAACGCCACCAACAACGCTGACTTCTACCATGAAGTTGCCAAGCATTACCTCACCAACCACCACCGCGACCCTGCCAAAAACCTACTTAAAATCTGCTTGGCTTTTGAACGGCGTTGTGAATTCTTAGAGTTATTGGGCAACCTTTATCTGGAAGAGAATGACTACGAAACCGCCAGCGCCCATTTTGAGGAGGCACTGGCTTTGGGCAATGCCAGCAAATGGCTTTATGCCAATCTGGCGCGCTGCAAAAGAATGCTCAGCCAACATCAGCAGGCACTCGAGATATTGGTCAATGGCATTCAAGCCGCGCCTGAGTTTAGTTTTACCTATGAGCGCTTTGAAGAATATGTCAATGAATACTGGCTTAAACAACAAGGCAACTTGGAAGCTTTTGCCGTTGTCAATGACCGGCAAGCCTTGGTTGCCAAATCAGTTGAAATTGCCACATTCATCTACCAATGCTACCTATCCATTTATGGCGCGACCAGCACTCCGGCAACAGTCAGCAGTTGCAACCTTGACCGCATCCTAATTGTTGGCGACTACCACGTAAGCCAATGTGTGCGTTACCGCATCAACCAAAAAATCGAGCAATTGGAAGCGGTTGGCAAAACTGTCACGACCATTTCTTGGACGGACTTGGATCAAGAACAAAACACCTTGGCACTTCATGACACGGTCATTTTCTATCGGGTGCCCGCACAACCCCCAGTGATAAAAGCGATTGCCCAAACCAACGCCACCGGCAAACTTTCTTTCTACGAAATAGACGACCTTTTGTTTGATCCGCTTTACCCGCCCGCCATTGAAACCTATGGCGGCTATGTCGATTTTAACACCTATATTGGCTTAACCAAGGGCATGGCCTTATTTAACGCCGCCGCCCGCTTGTGCCGAATAGGTATCGCATCAACACAACTGTTGGCTAATAAGCTGGAACCCTTGGTTATTGCCAAAAAGTGCTTTGTCCACCGCAATGGTCTGGACAAGCTAAATTGCTTCACGCCCGCCTCACTCAGCAAAAAACCAGGCGTTGATATTTTTTACGGCAGCGGGACTATGGCGCACAATAGCGACTTTAGCCAGCTGGTATTGCCCGCCCTTATCCGATTATTGGAAGAATTCAGCCAAGTCCGTTTGGTCGTGGCAGGCTACCTTAGCTTACCCAGTGACTTTGTCCAGCAATTTGGCAGCCGGGTCAGACAATTGCCCTTGATCAGCAACATGCAAGCCTATTGGTCTTTGCTGGAACAGACGGACATCAATTTGGCGGTATTGGAAGATGATGTGATCAACGGCTGCAAAAGCGAGCTTAAGTGGTTTGAAGCGGCCACTTTGGGCATCCCTACCGTTATGAGCAGCACCGCCAACTACCGTGATGTGATCACCGATGGCGAAGATGGCATCTTGGCCAGCAGCCCGGAAGACTGGTATAAACATTTAAAAGCCTTAGTTGAAAATCCGCAACAACGCTTTGCCATCGCCCAAAAAGCGCAAAAAAAGGTGCTGGACAACTATCGGATCAACACGTTAGCCGCCAACTTAAAAAAATCCCTTAACCAGGCGCTTGTCCATTGTCAAAACAACAATCCCGTAAAACGCAAAAAAATTGCCTTGGTCAATGTGTTTTTTCCGCCCAAATCCTTGGGCGGGGCCACCCGTGTGGTTGCCGACAACTTTGATCTGTTGCTAAGGGACTACAGTGGGCAATTCGAGCTTTGCGTTTTCACCTCTGATAACGAATGCAAGCCCCCCCACCAAATGGGGATTTACAATTATCAGGGGGCTAGGGTGTACCGCAGCACGGTATTATGGCGGGAAAACATGGATTGGTATGCCAAAGATGACAAAATGGTGGAATTGTTCAGCCAATTTTTGGCAACCGAGCAACCTGACCTGGTGCATTTCCACTGTGTGCAGAGGTTGACCGCTTCGGTTGTCGAAGCCACCCTTAAAGCCAAAATACCTTATATCATCACCTTACATGATGCGTGGTGGATTTCTGACTACCAATTCCTGGTGGACAAAGAAGGCACTATTTATCCTGATGGCCATCCCGACCCTTACGAACCCCATCCACTACCCGATAATGTCAGCTTGATCAGTTCCATTGAGCGCACGCTTTATCTTAAAGGGCTGTTGCGTAATGCCGAGGCGGCACTGACGGTTTCGGAAAGTTTTGCGGAAATTTACCGTAAAAATGAAATACCGGCGGTCAGTGTCAACAAAAACGGCATCTCTGAAAGTGTCGCCTGGCAACCCAAAAACACCCAATACACCGCTAATGTGGTCTGTGCACATATTGGCGGTATGGCAGAACATAAAGGCTATTTCCTGCTGGAAGCGGCGATAAAAAAACTGCAGCCGAAAAATATTGAAATGCTGATCGTTGACCATGCCAAGCCAGAAGGCCACAGGTTGCACACTAATTGGGGCAATGTGCCGGTCACTTTTGTTGGGCCGTTCAAGCAAAAAGATATTGTTGCTTTGTACAGCAAGATAGACGTATTATGCGCCCCCTCCAAATGGCCGGAAAGCTATGGACTGGTCACCCGCGAAGCCAGTGCTTGTGGCTGCTGGGTCATTGCCAGCAACAAAGGCGGGATAGGCGAGGATATCATTGACGGCGTATCGGGCTTTGTCATAGAACCCGACAACGCTTCTTTGGAAAATTGTTTGGCCTTAATAGATGCGTCGCCCAGCCGGTTCAAGGCTTCTGCCAAAGCCAATCCGCCTCGGTTAGCATCTTTGCAAGTCAATGAATTGGCAAAAATTTATGCATCAATAGGAAGGTTTAAATGACACAATTCGTAATCGGCATAGGCTCGCAACGCGCGGGTTCAACCTTGTTACATAAATTATTAGAAAAAACTACAACGGTTTACATGAACCCTGTCAAGGAGCTGCACTATTTCGATACGCTTTACAAAATCCGCACCGAAAAGACTTTAAAAAACTTTTCCAAACGCCAGCTTGAACACGAAATCAATCGTCTTGTGCGGGCCAGCAACTTTGATTTTATTGACAAGCGTTACAAGAACTTATTGAGAACCAGCCTGCTACTGTCCACACACCCGGTCGAGCAGCTGAACTATATTGATTTATTTCGGCCTTGCGTAGCTGAAAACGGTATATTGGGCGAGATAACCCCTGAGTACATGATCCTCCCCAAAGAGGGTGTCATCAAAATGCGGGAAACCGTCGGCAGCGACGCCAAAATTATTTTGTTGGCGAGAAACCCCGTCAAGCGCTTCATTTCAGCCTTCAAATTATTGATGAGCGGCCTCCCTGCTGCCGATATGGACAAATTTGAAGAAAATATCTTATCAATGCTGGAAAGCAATGGTGAATGGCTAAAAATCCAAGATGCCCTTAATGATTACCAACAGGCCCTAAAAAACTACCAAGAAGTGTTCGATGATGTGCTATTGCTCAGCTATGACGGGCTGTTTGGCGACGCGGAAAAAACCGCCAACACGCTTGCGGAATTTTTAGGCATTGCTGTGGACTTGCCCAAATACCAGCAAGTCATCGCCACCAAAGTGAATGCCTTGGAAGAAACCAAAACGTTGTCTGACGAGACAGTGTCTATCCTCACTACCCGCTATGCCAGCCATCAAGCCTATCTGGACAAGATATTCGGGCAAGGTGCTTGTCATGCCTAAGCCAGCTGGTCTTTTGGGTCGCTGTAGGACAACCTGGCCCGACCCTTATGCCTAAATTGGAAAAACTCTTCATCTGTATTGGCGCGCAAAAAGCCGGGACAACTTGGCTTTTTGAAAACCTAAGCCAAGACCCGCGCTTTGCGAAATGTCCGTTTGTCAAAGAAATACACTATTTTGACTATGTTTACAATAATAGCCCCCACATCAATAACTGGCGGGCCAATTTTTTCTTGCGGCTTTGCCAACGCAATCCGGAAAAATTAAAACCCGTTTTGTCCGCTTGGCTGGCAGGGGGGCATCATCAGCCAACCAAAAACAACCCGCCAGATCAGGCATTGACACAAAAACTGCATATACTGCTGGGTGAACTGAACGACGCGTGGTACAGCCAACTGTTACGCATCCGCAAAAACCAATGCTATGCTATGGACATCACCCCTGATTACGCGGTGGTCAGCACACAGGGATTTGCCCACATGAAGGCCATTAGCGGACAGCTAAAAATTTTGTTCATACTGCGTGACCCCACGGAACGGGCTTGGTCCGGGCTGTTGCAAGGCAAAAAAAACAAACCGGGTGGCATCGAAGCATTCTTGGCGGACAAAGGCGGCAATATTGATTACCTGTTCAAACAATGCAGTTCCGGAGCTGATGTTGGGGCAAGGAACAATTACCTGATGACGCTAGAAAAACTGGCCAGCCTCGGCTTAACGGGCAAGCAGCAATTGTTGGTCAAGTTTTACGAAGATATCGCCACCATTCCGGAACAATTCATTACTGATATTTATGCATTTCTGGATATGCCCTGCCCGCCCATGAGCCATTTTTCGGACACCCTGACCACCCGTATCTATGCCACCCCCAAGACCGCCATGCCAGCGGAGCTGAAAGCCAAGCTGAGAGACCATTATGCAGGCATGATTAATGAAATCAATGGGCGGTTTGTGCAAGTGCCGGCAAGTTGGCTAAACTGAGCTTGTCCCGACCGCCTTCCGGCACAGTGCGGATGGCTTGGACTTGTGGCTTGCCGCTGAACAGGAAAAATCCATGAATGCCAAAAAAACCCATAACCTGAAAATTTCTGGGCAAACCTTGCTGGAAGACCAACCGCTGACGATCAGCTTCGCACCGGAATTGGTCTATATTCCCGCTACAGCAGGCAATAGAGGGGGCTTGTTCAACAACGATGGTTCGCCTATCCCAACTGCCATCAACCATCGCGGAAAAGCAGCCCACTTATCGGCAAACCTTGATAAAACTATTGATATCGGTGCATTACCGACCATCGAAAATGACCGCGAGTTTTTTTTCATCGGTGAAATCAACCCGCATTACGGTCATTTCCTGCTCGAATCAACCACTCGGCTTTGGCCTTTATTGCATTGGCGACACGGGTTTTCAGGGAATCTTTTGTACCTTGGCCCCCCTGCCATCGTGGCAAAAAAAACATTTATCCGGCAAGTTTTTGCAAGCCATTCCTTAGACGACAAAGACTTTACCGCTTATCCCGCCCCCTGCAAACTAAAAAATGTCTTTATCCCTGCGCCCGCTTTTGAAATACGTTTGCGTGCCCATCGCTTATTTAGCGAAACCCTGCGGCATAGTGGCGGGTGCTTGGCGGGCGATCTCGACACACTAAACAACAGCAACCTGACCCCGCTATACTTGTCAAAATCGAAACTCAACAGCGGCGTGTCCTGCATAACTAACGAGACGGCTATTGAAACGGCACTGAGCAGGGTCGGGGTTGACATACTCCATCCGGAAACCTTGGGCTTGACCGACCAGATCAGGGAGCTTGCCAGCCGTAAATACCTGCTCGGCTCAGTGGGTTCGGCCCTACACACCTTGCTGTTTTGCCCCGGTGGCAAAATCATTTCCGGTGTTTCCCTCGGCGAAAAAATTAATGCCAATTACATTATGATTGACCGGTTGTGCGGCAATACTGGCCATTATCGGGCCAGCACCGATATGGCCATCACCATGACCGACAACGCCGCCGGAACATCGCGTTTCATGAGAACTTTTCATGCCCACCAGCCGGACTATGTCGCCGAACAACTGCTGGCAGGTTTACAAGAAATATCAGCATAAGTTATGCCCAAAGAAGGGTATTCGAAATCCAGCAACGCAGGTCGGCTATTGCATATTACTTGCCATTACATTGAAATTCGTGAGCGTCCCTTTTTGCTGTTAATTGAAATTTTGACCCGGCCACACTTTAACTTTTCAACACCAAGTTCCGAATAGCCATTTAAATTTGAGCATCCCGTATGAAACGAAAAAATGCCAATGCCGTGAAAATTGTCGGTGAAACCACGCAAGAAAGCCACTCTTTAGCAATCAGCTTCCTGCCGGAAATAGTTTATGTGCCAACAACCCCGGGCAAACAGGGTGGCCTGTTTGACCTTGATGGTGCGCCTATCCCAGCAGCCGTTTACCATCGGGGCGATCAGGTCACTTTTTCAAGCATTGATGAATCCATTGACATCAGCGCATTACCTACCATCAAAAATGGCAGCACACATTTTTTCATTGGTGACATTAACCCGCATTACGGGCATTTTTTGCTTGAATCAACTGTCCGGCTTTGGCCGTTGCTGCATTGGCCAACAGGTTTTTCAGGAAAATTTTTGTATCTTGGCCCGCCCGCAGTGGTAGAAAAAAAAGCATTTATCCGCCAAGTGTTCGAGACCCACGCGCTAGACAGCAAAGATTTTGTTGCTTATCCTGCGCCCTGCAAAATCAAAAATGTCTTTATCCCCGCCCCGTCCTTTGAAATACGCTTACGTGCCCACCGCCTGTTCAGTGACACCCTACGGCACAGTGGCGAACGCTTGGCAGGCGACCTGGAAAAAATAAACAACACCAATCTGACCCCGCTCTATTTATCGAGGGCAAAACTCGCCGTGGGGATATCATGCATCATCAACGAAACAGCCATTGAAGATGCCCTACGCCAGGCAGGTGTTGATATACTCTATCCGGAAACATTGAGATTGGCAGACCAGATCAGGGAGCTTGCCAGCCGTAAATATTTGATCAGCCAAGTGGGTTCGGCTTTGCACACCTTGTTGTTCTGCCCAGGAGGCAAAACTATTGCCGCCGTTTCGCTCATCGGTGAGCTAATCAGTTCCAATTACATATTGATTGACCTGTTATGCGGCAATGACAGCCACTACTTGGCCAGCACTGATTTGCTCATAGGCAAGGCCGACAGCACCATCACCGAAGGACGGAATTTTTCAAGAAAATACTATGCCCACCGACCGGAATTTGTCGCTGAACGACTGTTGGCCGCTTTACAAGAACCCTTATCTTCTGATTTGCCAGATGCTGCAGCGAAGTCTTAGCCAAGTGTCGGGCAGCCCCCTAGGTAGCATACGGCACTTTGGCATTCTGCTTGGCCCAAGCTTATCCATCGGCTTGCTGCTTTGTGCCACCAACACCTTAGCCAAACCTGTACAGCCCCCTCTTGATTTTCCGATTGCCATGACTTTCGGGGCATTTGAAAAGCTAAAAGAAAACACGCCTGCTTTTAACAATCGGCTGGACGAACAACAACCCTTCCCCTTCATACATCTGGCTCGGGCAAACGCCGCAGCGGCAAAAAACATCCATCAACGCTGGCCTGATAAAGTGGTCACCGTGCAAGAATCTTACGGAGGTATCCGCACCGCAGATTATGGCTTAGTTTGGCCCGGCCATTTGCTGTATCAGCCAGGGACAGTGATCACACAAGCCATTGGCACAGAGGATACGACTATCGTGGTGGAGAATGCCGCGCTATTGGTGAAAAACAACCAAAGGCTGCAACAGATAAGCCAAAAAGTGCCGTTTGCCCTGATTCTGTATCCACTGGACGCCGATGGCAAGCCCGATTGGTCACGGGCGGAACATTTGATTTTAGAAGCTGTGGACGGACAAAAACTGACCGTGCAACGTGGTCAGTGGGGCAGCAAACCGCAAAGCTTTGCCGCCGGTAAGGCGGTGATCGCGGCACATATCATGTTCTGGCAACAACAATGGCAATTAAATTTTAGTTTGCACGGCCCGCGTGGCGGTGCCAATCAACTGACCGCTGCTGAATGGTTCGCCCATTATGTTGCCGACCGGTTGGCACAAAACGATGCCAATGGCGTTGAATTTGATGTCGCCCGCTGGACGTGGGGCAATCCAGAAGGCAACCCTATGGATGCCGACAACGACAGAGTGGCGGATTACGGCTATTTGGATGGTGTCAACAGCTTCGGCTTGGGCGGGCAGGTTTTTTTTCGCGAACTGCGCCACCTGCTGGGCCCGGACAAAATCATCCAAGCCGACAGCAACGATGCACAATTTGGCATTAGGGGCTGGCAATATTTAAACGGCGTGCAATTGGAATCATTTCCCGCCGCCAATGACTTTAGCCGTTTCTCCCAAGCCTTCCAACACCTGCGCTTGTGGGCCGAAAACGCACAAGCACTGCCACGCATCAGCTACCCTTTCAGCAAAACCCCCACCACCTTATATGCCAATGCCCACACGTTTGACGGCAACAACACCGACAACCGTTTCCGCATCGGCTTGGCGGCGGCTTGCCTAACGGGGATGCCGCACCCCTTCGCCAGCCTCAGCAACATCAATTTTGACCCTGCCAATGCCGCATTGGGCACGGAAAAACACGAAGTGACATTTGGTGTGTTTACTTGGGAAGAATATAGCGGCGGCGATTTGCACAATTGGCACTGGCTAGGACGGCCAATAAGCGAGGCACAGCAAGACTTAAGCAACCTGGGCGCAATCGACTGGCTAGCAAAAGCAAACTGGCAATGGGCGGTGGCTGAAGGCTTTACAGCCACCCCCAGCCAACTGGCGAAGCATTATGCCGCCAACGTGACCCGGACACCTGCCAACACGGTACTCGAAAAATTGATTTTTGGTGTTAAACTGACCCCAAGCAAGGTTTTGCATGATTTGGTCGGCGGACAAACCTACACACTAGAGTTTGATGCCCGCGGTGACGACACTTGGCACAGCAATGGCCAGACGTTTGCACAAGTGCCTCGGATGATCGCCATCAGCGGCGCTGTTGGCACAGGCCAACGCAAACACCCGTTATCAGTGCTGGTGGACAGCCATTGGCACCATTACCGCCTGAGTTTTATTGCCGATGGCACGTCCGCCGCAACATTTGGCATTGCCGAACAAGTGGGGAACACCGAAATCAGCAATATCAAGTTGTTCCAAGGCAGTGCCGAACGCTGGACACGCGAGTTTGCAAACGGCATGGTATTGCTTAATATGACCCAAACACCTTGGCAAACCCATGTCAGGAAAGATTATTACCGTCATTTAAAAGGCGGTCAAAACCCCGGCATCAATACCGGACAAGCCGTGACCGACGAACTGACTGTACCGCCCCAAGACGCGGTTTTTCTGGTCAAACGTTAGTATTGGGCAAATGGCACAGCCGGTTGGTGGCAGATAAACGCCGTTTACTGCGGGCTGATTTTTTTGATGGACTTAATTTTTTGCCCGCTATTTCACCCCCAAAGCCCTGCTGGGCAATATCGCCAACAGGCATAAGGCGCTTCCATTAACCCAAAGCTTAACAGGCACTATTGTGAAAAAATTAATGTTGGTCACGATTATTTTAGCCGTCGGTGCAGGTATCGGCTGGTCATACCTAAAATTTCATCATGACGACCAGCACGCACTCACGCTGTACGGCAATGTTGACATACGGGAGGTCAACTTAGGTTTTCGTGTGGCGGGGAAGCTTAGCAAATTAGCTTATGACGAAGGTGATGCAGTCAAACAGGGCGAGCTATTGGCACAGCTGGACGATGAACCTTACCGCAACCTAGTGGCCCGTGCCGCCGCACAAGCCCAATCCTTAAGGGAGCATTTAAGATTGCTGGAAACCGGCAACCGCCCACAAGAAATAGCCCAAGCCAAAGCCCTGTTGCATGAGCGCGAAGTGGCCTCTGCCAATGCCCGCCACTTGTTCCAGCGGGCGGAACAATCCGCCCTTGCCAAAGGCATCTCCAACCAAGAACGCGACAATGCCGAAGCAGGCTACCTAGAGGCTAATGCCCAGCTAGCCTCGGCACGGCAAAATTTGTCTTTGCTAGCTGCTGGCTTCCGCGAGGAAGACATTGCCCAAGCCAAAGCTGATCTGGCGCAAGCTGAAGCCGCTTTGGCCGATGCACGGCTGCAACAGCAAGACACCACCCTGACCGCTCCTGCTGATGGTATTATTTTCACCCGTGCCCAAGAAGCAGGGGCTATACTGCCCGTCGGGGCAACTGTTTTTACCTTGTCTTTGCAACACCCCGTCTGGATAAGGGCTTATGTCCATGAACCCGACCTTGGGCATATCCACACTGGCGGCAAAGTGACTATTGTCAATGATTCGCACCCAGAGCAACAGTACAACGGCCATATCGGCTTTATTTCCCCGCGTGCCGAATTCACGCCCAAAACCGTGGAAACCGCACAACTGCGCACCGCACTGGTATACCGCCTACGGGTGGTGGTGGACAACCCTGACCAAGGCTTGTTACAAGGGATGCCGGTCACCATCAGGCTAGCCAGCCAACCGTAATGGATAATGCCATGGTCTGCCTGGAGTCGGTGCAGAAGCACTTTAAAGGGTCAGCCAAACCCGCCTTGACAGGCTTTTCAGCGGACATATTCCCCGGTGCCATCACCGGCTTGGTCGGCCCCGACGGAGCCGGCAAAACCACGCTGATACGTCTGATGGCGGGCCTGCTTACCCCGAGCGCAGGCAGCATCCGCATACAAGGGCTAGACCCAATTGCTGATGCGTCCACATTGCGTGGCATGATTGGCTACATGCCGCAAAAATTTGGTTTGTATGAAGACTTGACTGTATTGGAAAATTTGCAGCTTCATGCCGACTTACGCGGTCTGTTAGGCGAGCAGCGTAGCCACACCTTTAACCGGTTGCTGGAATTTACCGATTTGGCACGCTTCACCAGCCGTTTTGCCGGAAAACTATCCGGTGGCATGAAGCAAAAACTTGGGCTGGCCTGTGCCTTGCTTGGCCAGCCCCGCTTATTGTTACTGGATGAACCCGGGGTGGGCGTAGACCCGATCTCACGGCGGGAACTTTGGAAAATGGTCAATGCCTTGGCTGACCAAGGTATTGCCGTGATCTGGAGCACCGCCTATCTTGATGAAGCTGAATTATGCCAACAGGTGTTACTGATGAACGAAGGCCAATTGCTGTTTTATGGGCGACCGGCTGAGTTGACCAGCCGCCTGCAAGACCGCGCCTTCCAAATCCGCAATATCAGCGGTAACCGGCGCAAGGTGTTGGCACTGGCTTTATGCCGCCCCGATGTCATGGACGGGGTTATCCAAGGCCACAACGTGCGGCTATTGTTGCGCCCTCATGTTGCCCTGCCAGACCCCCGCGAATTTAACGCTGGGGCCAATGCGGAACTGGTGCCGGTTGCGCCCCGCTTTGAAGATGCCTTCATAGAGGCATTGGGCGGCGGGCCAGGCGGTTATTCTGAACTTGCACACCGCTTGCAGCCTATCATAGATGATAACGACACCGTCGTTGAGGCGGTCGGACTGACCAAGCTGTTTGGCGATTTTGCCGCCACCGACCATGTTAATTTTGCCGTTAAACGCGGTGAGATATTCGGCTTGCTGGGACCAAACGGTGCGGGCAAATCAACCACCTTTAGGATGCTCTGTGGCCTGTTGAAACCCACCTCCGGCAACGCCCATGTGCTGGGCATTGACCTAAAATCCAGTGCTAGCCTGGCGCGGCAACAACTCGGCTACATGGCACAAAAATTTTCCCTGTACGGCAACCTGACGGTCAAACAGAATTTGATGTTTTTCTCGGGCATCTACGGCTTGAAGGGCCGCCAACAACAAGCCATGGTGGACAGCATGACCGAAGTGTTCAATTTTCAAGCGTTGCTGGCCCGAAAAACCGATACCTTACCGTTGGGTTTTAAACAACGCTTGGCCTTGGCCTGTGCGGTCATGCACGGGCCGGCCATCCTGTTCTTGGATGAACCCACATCCGGGGTGGACCCTGTGACGCGCCGCGAATTCTGGACGCACATCAATGGCATGGTGGAAAAAGGTGTGACGGTGATTGTGACCACCCATTTTATGGATGAAGCCGAATACTGCGACCGGATCGCCTTGGTGTTCCGCGGGCAAATCATCGCGGCAGGCACACCCGACCAATTGAAAGCCCAAGTGGCCACAACGGCAAACCCTGACCCGACCATGGAAGATGCCTTCATCACTTTGGTGCAGAGCCAACCAAACCCAGATTTGTCAAACCCAGCCCCTGCACACAAGGCGACATCATGAACCGCACTATCTCGTTGCGTCGTCTGCGTGCCTTGTGCCACAAAGAAACACTGCAAATCATCAGAGACCCTAGCAGCAATATCATCGCCTTTGTGCTGCCCGTGCTGTTGTTGTTCATATTTGGTTATGGCATCAATCTCGATTCAACTGCCGTGCGGATTGGCGTAGTGCTGGAAGACACCAGCCCAGAAGCACGGCATTTCGCCGATAACCTGTATGGCTCGCCTTATCTGGACGTGACCACCCAACTGACCCGCTCCGCTATGGAGGAAGCCATGATAGCCGAACAAGTGCGTGGCTTTATCGTCATACCGGTGGATTTTAGCACCAAGCTAAAACGCGCCGCCGGCCCAGCCACGCCATTGCTGGTGGTCACCGACGGCAGTGCACCCAACACCGCCAGTTTTGTGCAAAATTATTTGCGTGGCGCGTGGCATGAAGGATTGCTACAACGTGCCGATGAACAAGGCAAGGCCGCCGCCCCCAACATTACCCTTGAACCCCGGTTCTGGTTCAATGCTTCCGCCGAAAGCCGGAATTACCTAATCCCCGGCTCCATCACCATCATAATAACCGTCATTGGCACGTTGCTCACCTCACTGGTGGTTGCCAGGGAATGGGAACGCGGCACCATGGAAGCCTTGTTGGCCTCGCCGGTGACGCGCACGGAACTGCTGTTGAGCAAACTGCTGCCCTATTATGTCTTGGGCATCATTTCCTTGTTCTTATGCGTGGCGGTGGCGGTGTTTATTTTGGACATCCCATTTCGCGGTTCGCTACTGGTATTATGGGGCATAGGCTCGCTATTTTTAGCCAGTTGCTTGGGCATGGGGCTGTTATTGTCCACCAGCCTGCGCAACCAGTTCAATGCCGCCCAAGCCGCCCTGAACGCCGCGTTTCTGCCCGCCCTGATGCTGTCAGGCTTCATTTACGAAATCCGTAGTATGCCAACCGCTGTACAAGCCTTCACTTACCTAGTACCGGCACGTTATTTTGTAACCGCCATGCAAACTATCTTTCAGGCCGGTAATGTCTGGCCGGTGTTGCTTAACAGCAGCCTTTTCCTGCTAATGTCCTCAGTGTTTTTTATTGGCATGACGGCATTAAAAACCCGTCGAGGGCTGGAATAACCATGTTGCACCGTATTGTCACGCTAGTCTTAAAAGAATTGCAGACCCTGTTACAAGACCCGCAATCACGCACCATCCTTATTTTGCCGGTGATATTGCAATTGGCATTGTTCCCATTTGCCGCCACCCTGGAAGTCACCAACAACACCTTGGCGGTGTTCAATGAAGATAACGGCAATGAATCCTTGGAACTCATCAAACGCTTCGCGCAAGCCCAAGCGTTCAGCGAATTGCACATGCTCTATGATGAAACGGAAGTGCGCGATGCGATTGATAACCAACAAGCATTGCTGGTCATCCGTTTTCCCGCCGATTTTTCGCGCCAACTTGCCGCAGGGCGGGGCGCGAATATCCAAGCATTGCTGGATGGGCGACGCTCCAATAGCGGACAAATCGCCTTCGGCTATCTACAAGAGATTATTGAAAACTATTCCGAAGAGCGCGACAACCCAGCCAACCGTGCCACACCCTCGCGGTTGGTTTTCCGCCATTGGTTCAACCCTAACCTTGATTATGTCCGGCATATTGTGCCCAGTCTGGTGGCCATCATCACCACTATCAGCACACTGATTGTCACGTCCCTATCGGTAGCACGCGAACATGAACAAGGTACGTTTGATCAACTACTGGTGTCACCGTTGACACCCAATATGATTATGGTGGGCAAAACCCTGCCCGCCATGCTGGTCGCCATAAGCCAAGCGACCATTATCCTATTGGCGGGCATCTTTATTTACCACATCCCCTTTGTCGGCTCGTTTTGGCTGCTGTATGCCAGCATGGTGTTTTACATTCTGGCCTTAGCGGGATTTGGCTTGCTGATCTCTTCTATCTGCCTCACCCAACAGCAATCATTTCTGGGGGTGTTCAGCTTTGTCATGCCCACCATTTTACTGTCGGGGTTTGTCGCACCTATCGAAAACATGCCGGTCTGGCTGCAATACTTAGACTGGTTTAACCCGCTGACGCACTTTATTGTCATTGTCAAAGGCGTTTTCCTTAAAAACATCGGCTTGCCCTTATTGTTACACAACCTCTGGCCTTTAATGGCCATTGCCGCCGTGACCCTAGGGGCCGCCAATTGGCTATTTAACCGGCAACTGGACTAAACCAGCGCTTATTTGAACGGCTTGCAACATCACCACGGCTGCTATGATTATTGATTCTGTCATTGTTAACACCTTACGCCGCACCGCCCTGCCCGCACTATGCCTAATGCTGGCAGCTTGCAAAGTGGGGCCTGATTACCATAAGCCGGAAACGGCATTGCCCAAAGCGTGGCTGTCAGCACCGGACAACACCAATAGCACGGGGGCTGCCCAGCATGAATTGGCTTGGTGGCAAGGCTTGCATGACCCCGTGTTAAACCAATTGATGGTGCAAGCGGCGGCAGGCAATTGGAACGTCAGGATTGCCAATGCCCGTATCACCGAAGCACGCTCCCTGCACAATTCCGCTATTGCCGCCTTGTTCCCGACCGGTGACATGATGGCTAGTGCCACCCGCCAAGCCAACCAGATCGGTTTCCCTAACGGCGCGCCTAGCAGTCTAAAAAGCGCCGTCAAGCAACCGTTTAATATCTTTAAAACAGGGTTCGATGCCAGCTGGGAATTGGATTTGTTTGGCGGACATCGGCGTGAGGCGGAATCAACCAAAGACGAATGGGAAGCCAGCATTATTTCCCGCGAGGACAGTCTAATCAGTGTCTTGGCTGAAGTGGCCCGCAGCTATATTGACATCCGCCAATATCAGGCACAATTGCAGATTGCCAAGGACATCTTGGCAGCCGACCAAGCAATTTGCGCCATCACCGAACAACGGCTTGCCCTAGGCGATACCGCTGGCCTTGATGTTGCCAAGGTGCAAGCACAGCAAGAGCATGACCGGACACAGTTGCCTTATTACCAAAACCAACTGGCGCAAGCAGAATTCAGCTTGGACGTATTATTGGGCGAACCACCCGGTGAAGCCCATAAGCGGGTTAGTGCCACGGCTGCAATACCAACCGCTGATCAAAAGCTAGTACTGGACGCACCGGCGGCAGTGATCGCGCAACGCCCCGATATCCGCAATGCCGAACGCAAATTGGCCGCCGCCACTGCACAACAAGGTGTTGCCTTAGCCAAGTTTTTTCCGGACATTTCTTTGACCGGTTTTATCGGGCTTTTCAACACCAATGCCGGTAGCTTTTTAAGTGCGGGCAGCAAATCCTGGGGCATGGGTGGCAACATACTCTGGCCTATCTTGAGTTATGGCTCGCTATCCGCCAATTTGCATGGCGCCGACGCAAAACAACAAGAGGCTTTGGCAGTGTACCAACAAACCATCATTGCCGCCCTGTCCGATGTGGAGCGGTCATTTTCCGCCTATACCCAGCAAACGCAATACCAGCAAATCTTGGCAACGGCGACCGCTAGTGACCTGAGCGTTTACCAGATTGCCTTGGGGCGTCACCAAGCCGGATTAGCCTCGTTTTTGGAAGTGCTGGATGCCCAACGCCGACTGTATGCGGCGCAAAATCAGCTGGCTTTGGCTAAAGCGCAAACCGCACAGGATTTGGTTGCGGTTTATAAAAGTCTGGGCGGGGGATGGGAATTGTTGCGTTAAACGTGTGGCCTGACATTTGCCGAGTATTCATAACCAATAACCTTTTGAGTAAGCCCAATGCCCGCACTACCCCTAGCCTTTGAAGAACTGGGCAACCCAGACCATGCCCCGTTATTGATAGTGCATGGTTTTTTTGCCTCTTCCCGCAATTGGCGGCTAATGGCGGAAAAATTCGCCAGCTATTTTCATGTGTATTTGCTGGACATGCGTAACCACGGCTTATCACCACAGCACCCGCAGATGGATTACCCTACCATGACGACGGACGTGTTGGACTTTATGGATAGGCAGGGGCTTGATAGCGTGAGCCTATTGGGCCACAGCATGGGCGGCAAAATTGCCATGTGGCTGGCCTTGCACCACCCGCACCGGATTGACCATCTGGTGGTTGCCGATATTGCCCCGGTCAGCTATATACATAGCTTTGACAATACCATCAATGCATTGAAAAGCTTACCCTTGGCAAACATCAGCAACCGCAAACAAGCGGAGCAATGGCTTGCCGCCGCCATTCCTGAATTAAGTTACCGGCAGTTTTTGTTGCAAAATTTGGTGCTGCAAACGGGGCATTACCGTTGGCGGGTCAATTTGGACGTGTTTTTTAACATGGCACCGCATATTATCGCCTTCCCTGACACAGAAGGGATGTTGCCATTTTATGGCCATGCCTTGTTTGTTGCTGGTGCGGATTCTGGTTATGTTAAGGCTGATGATTTGGATGAGTTGTTTCCTACAGCCAAGTTGTGCTTTATAGCGAATGCGGGACATTGGCTGCATGTGCAGCAACCCGATGTTTTTTTTGAGCAGGTGTGTTGTTTTTTGCTTTAAGCAATGGCACCAGTCCTTTTTTGGCAACCAGCGACAACAGCTTTATGGAAGCCCCTTGCGGGTGTTTCTCGCCGCGTTCCCATTGGCTAACTAGCTAGTGGTGACGTTCAAGTGTCGGGCAATGACAGCTTGGCTGGCTCGTTCGTGTTGCCATATGGCAAGAATTTCTTCCGGTTGCAAAGGTTTCACGGGAATTAGGCACAATCTGTCGAACTGGCGCATAGTGATTTTTTTCATCACGCCCGCCGCCTCATACAAGCCTTCGGCTGTTTCATGCACGGATGCCATCAATTGGCTACGGTATTGTTTTTTCATTGCAGATCACCTCAATTAAGTTTTGTTTTGTTGTGCCCTGCACAAGGTCAGCCTCGTTATAATTCAGTAGTGCCGCTGCCAATTGGCGCAAAGCTTCCAGTTAGTCAGCCGCTATGATGTCTTTTTCGTGCTTGGCAAAGCCATGCACAAAAACGCCCATTTGCCCGAGCGGAATAAAATCAGGGTTCGGAAGCCACCCGATACGGCTATTTTTTAGTTACCACGATACCGTTCAACTCCAGACGTACAAAAAAACTCCTACAGTTCTCCGATTACATTTTACTGCCATTGCCCAATAATACGCTTCATAAATTGATTAAAGCAGTAAATATCCCCACTTCCACTCGTTTCAGGAGATCATGCAATGAACGACACACAACAAAACAAATGCCATACCATCATCCACAGTAGTGCCAGCATCTGTGCTGCTGTAGGTGCAGGCATGGCGCAAGTGCCAGGTTCCGACAGTCTGGTGATTGTTCCCATTCAAGTTGGGATGATTGTCTCACTTGGTGCCGTTTTTGGCATTGCGATGGATGAAAGTGCGGCAAAAGCCAGTTTGGCAACCGCTACCGCAACAATGGTAGGTCGCGGCATTTCACAAGCCTTGCTCGGATGGATTCCAGGTTATGGCAATGCCCTAAATGCTTCAACGGCATTTGCCGTCACCGAATCGGTCGGATGGGCAGTGGCAAACGATTTTGCGACCCAAAATTCACTCAACTATCAACGGTAAATAACGTTGTAAGATAGCGGCAAGGAAGCTGCTATTATTTAGCCGAGCGTAACCAACACGATTGGACACAAACCATGAAGAATGAACAAGAAACAGAGAAAGGAAAAGAGCGCGAATGCCAAAGCAGTGATCTATATCTAGGGGATTGCGGGGAACCGAGTTCTTTGTCTCAAAAGAGTGTGGACGATAAAAAACAAGACTACAACGTTGCCCTTAACTATGCTGAAGCAGGAAATCCATCATATATGGTTAAATTAGCGAGGTACTATTTTTATGGTATTGGCGTTGAACGAGATTATAACCAAGCCGTCAATTGGCTTGAAAAAGCAGCCAAGCTCTGCCATTTTGGCGCTCAGGTCATTCTAACAGACTATTATCTTGAGGGGCCAGACGCTATAAAAAATTACAATCAAGCGGTTAAATGGCTTAAAAAAATAGTTGGATATACTGGGCTACCCAAACAAAAATTACCTTTTGAATATGATGCGCAGCAGATACAATTAGATGCTCAATGCAAATTAGCGTATTGCTATTTTAATGGCTATGGCGTTGAAAAAAATCCAGTAAAAGCTGTTACATGGCTAAAAAAAGCTGCTTTACAAGGTTATGCACCAGCTCAAATTAAATTATCCGATTGCTATGAACAAGGAGTTGGTGTAGCCAAAGACCCGATTCAATCTGTTGAATGGTTAGAAAAAGCTGCTGGATTATTGGAAATCCCTATTGAGGGCGTTAATAATCAAATGTATTATTTTGAAAGAAATGCGAATTACGATGCCCAGCGAATTGCACAGGTTAAATTAGGTTCAATCTATTTAAAAAATGAAAACTATTTGGAAGCGATAAAATATTATAAAGGGTCTTTAGAACTGATTGATATTAATAGTTCACTTAAAATATTTAAAGACAATGAATTAGGAAAAGTTAATGCAATATTAGGTATTTGTTATTATTATACCAACGAAACTGCATTAGCTTTAGATGCTCTTAAAAAAGCTGTAGATAATAATTATGAAATTGGGTATTTGTGGATAGGATTTATTAATCATCTACATAGTAAACTTACTTATTTGGAGAGAATAAGTAAATATGTAAATTCACATGCGTATTTACCTAAGTATATAGGTGGGTTTTCATCTAGGTTTCAACCGGATGGGAAAATATCACTAGAGTGTCCCTATGAAGAAAAAATATCAGATTCGCTTCATCAGTGGGCTTTTCATTTTTTTCAGGATATGGAAAATTTTTTTGATGACGACCTGATTAACAGTTTTTTCCCTAGTGAAGTCATTAATTTTTTAGATGATAACAAATATTCCCCTGCTAAAGTAATTTTAGCTATTTATTACCGTGACAATGAAAATGAAAAATTAAAATACTTGCGACAGGCATCATCTAACAACGATATGCTGGCTGATTTTATTTTAGGGAAACACTATCAGTATAAAGGTAGCCTTGATAAAGCAATCCAGTATTTTGAAAAAATTAATGAACATAGAAAATTAAAACTTTCCCCAAGTGAAAAAACAATATCAACAGAAAACGGATATTCTTTACTTATCCAAGCCTTTCTATTTTATTCAGCTAAAGAAGAGCTTAGTAATGTTAAGCATCAGATGGAGTTAGAAGAAAAAAACAAAGAACTTGAATCGAGTAACGAAGGACTTAATTCAGCCAACCATCGAATGCAGAGCTTAGTTGAACAGTTTACCCATACCCTAGGTAATGTCATCTTCCCAGATACTATTTATCAAGTTGCCGAACGCTTAAAGAATAACCCAGAATGTCGTAAAGATGCTTTATTACTACATGAAGCTTATCATTCTGAGATAACCATCAAGCTACAAGGCGAATTATTACGTCAACGTTATGGCAACTCTAATCCTGAAAAATTTCGCCAAATTGTTAGAAGGTGTCGCCGAAGCCAGAATGATGTGGACAAAACAAAATCCATAGAAACTATTCTTGACTATGCTGCAAGCAGGGTAACCGCCCGATTTCTCAATCAACATTATGCGGGACTAACTAGCATTCGTGATAAAATTTTATCCAAGAAAAAAACAACCCTTGATGTTTTGAAGAAAAAATTTGAGGATGACATTTTACTCAACACATCATTAACACCTATTGCATGGATTAACCAAAATTTGCGCCCTATTAAAATAGCCGAAATAAGCCCGCTATGGAAAATGGTTTTTATACTTTCTGAAAGTCATGCCGAAGCACTATTGTTTGGTTATTTTTCTGAAATTTTGTTTAATGCATTTAAATATGCCGATCATGATAAAGATGATTTTTTAACAATAGCTTTTAGTGAAAAAACTACCAACGACAAAACGTACTTGAGTTGTAGCTGGGTGAATCCGGTTAAAGAAAAAACCCTAGTAATACAAGGCACAGGGAAAGGCTTAAATGCCATCCAGGAGGATTTAAAGCAGTTAAACAATACCGAAAATCCAGAAGAAAGTCTATTGATTTATCAAAAAAACAATAAATTTCAGGTAACTTTTTTTTTTAAAGAAGACATTCTCTATACAAAACCAGTTTCAGAAGAAGATTTGAATTTATTTTTATAAAATTGTTGGTAAATTAGGTAGTATTTTTTTTCATAACTATAAATTAACCATCACCAAATTTTTAACTTACCACTATGGAAAATAATATGAATATTTTATGGGTTGAAGATAATCCAAACAATAAAAAAGAATTTTGGTTTGGAGAGCGAATTGTATCTATTGTTACTGATTTTACAAAAGCAGAAGAAACTATAAAAAATAGCCTAAATAAATATGATCTTGCCGTATTAGATATAGATTTAAGTAATTCAGATAAGGAAAAAGTTGAAGAAAGATCTCAAAAAAATGGTTTAACACCTGATGAATTTTTGCAAAAAGGCGGAATGACTTTATTCCTAACGTTGCTAGAGAGCGGTTTTCCTAGAGAACAAATTATATTTGTAACGGGCAATTCTGATATTAATAATTTATCTAAATTTGTTGATAAAATTGAGTCTTCAGAAGATCAGCAAGAAATTAAAAATGCTACAAAAAATGTTTTACTTTGTTTATCAGAAGAACAAATTGCACAGCTTAAGCAAAAAAATGATAAACAAGCCAGGATTAAGTACTTAAGAAGCTTGGTTGAAGACAACACCACCTATGGTATTTTTAAAAAGTCATGTAAAGATATTTGTATTGAAGCTCCAAAAGCTATTAGTAAAAGCAATGATAATGATGCACGGCGTGTATTAAATGAATGGCTTGAAGGACACGAAAAAAACGATTACCTAGTTTTACGAAGAGGAATTATTGAAGGCTGTAACTTTCTGAAAAAACTCATCCAAGATGACGAAAATAACATTCGATTTAGTGATTTTGTGAAACGGACAAAAAATAGTCCTGTTATTAGCATATATCCTGATGATTTATTAAACTATCTTGATATAATAGAAAATTTTTTACCAGTAAGACAACCGACAGTACTTAATGATATATATCGGTTATTTTTAAGAACATTGACTCATGAATGGGATAACAGCATTAATCCTCAGGATACAACAGAAAATTATGGTGGCGATATTCATACTTTTGCGTGGTTATCAAAAATGACACGCAATTGGTTATCTCATGCCAAATTACTTGAAGAATTAAATAGTGAATTAATAGCTTTTATTTTTACAGTTAATATGCGGGCAATGTTTAAATTACCTGCTGAACAGCTAGATTATGAACGTTTTCTATTAAAATGTATATCAAAATCACCGATTCCTATAAATAATTCCAATCTGAATAAGCGCATCGAAGATTTCGAATCCAAGGTTGATGGAATTTTATTTAATTTACCTGAACCGTTTACTGATGAGAATAACCCTAAAATAAATCTTAAATATTTTGGAGAAAAAATTAATTATATTTATAGAAATAACACCGGAAAACAAAAAGAGCATGACTACCACTCCTTTCTTTTTCAATATTTCTGGGTTAATCAAAAAAAAACTATAATAAATTTGACTGGTGATTCAGATGGTTTTTTACCTACATTAGCACGCCATATTTATATCCGCACTTTTCAATAATATGCGCGTTATTGCTAAAAAAACACTACGCGATTTTTGGGAACAACATCCTAATGCACAAGAACCGCTGGAGGCTTGGTATTACGAAACCTTAAAAGCGGATTGAACAACCCCGCAATAGGTAAAAAACCAATTCCGTAACGCCAGTATCATTGCTGATAATCGTGTGATATTTAATATTAAGGGCAATGATTATCGTCTTATAGCAAAAACCAATTACGCGTATCGATTTGTTAATATTCGCTTTATTGGCACACACAAACAGTATGACGCTATCGAGGCAAGCACTATATGAACATTTTTCCCATCAAAAATGATTATCATTACCATGCAGCACTTGCAGAAATTGACAAGCTTATGGATGCTGGTCTGAATACCCCTGAAGGTGATGCACTCGATGTTTGGGTGACCTTAATTGAAAGCTACGAAGCTAAACTATTCGCCATTTCCGCCCCCGATTCCATCAATGCCATAAAATTTAGGATGGAACAACAAGGTCTAGGCTTAAATGATCTGGCCATTTATTTTGGCTCCCTAGAAAAAACTAAAGCTTTTTTTGATGGCAGGATGCAACTTACTTTAGAAACCACTAAAAAGTTACATCAAGGCTTAAATATTCCTTTAGAAAGCCTAATTAATTGATGAGTTTTTTTAATGACCACAGACCTCATTAAAACGCTTTTGCGACACCTACCACGTTATGCCGAAGAAGAAGGCGATTTTTTCAGCGTTTCGCGCCAAAGTTTGATTGACAAGCTGTGTGAGCAACAAACAACAGTTGAACGCACCGTTGCAGAAAACACGATTGCATTAATAGAAACGCTGCTAGATACCTTATCGGTATTAAATGCCACCTATTTGCAAAAAGGAGAATGGTGCTTTGTCTCTTTTCCGGCACAAATGCTGGCGTTATCGGTTTTAACGGCATGGAGCGATGCCGAGTCCCGTTTGTTTGCCCCTAATTTCTGGAATACCCAAGGCATTTCCAACGACAAGCGCAATCAACAGCGTGATAGTTTGCATTTTATCGAGAGTGCCAGGCAGCAGAACCATGCCAGTCTACAGGCACAACCAATACGTTACTGTTACGTTGCCTGGGGCATTATCAAGCTTGACGGCAGGATTTTATTTTATCAACGCGAAGACACACAAAAACGCTTTGATAAAAACGCGGGGGATTTCGTTTTAATCGGCGGTCGGTCGAATCAATATGATTTGCCTAGCACTGCAGATATGCCTACCGTAGTTTCTCAATTGCAATCCGAAAATTCCAGTTTAATCATACAAGCCTTGCCGGAAACACTAAAACGCGAGATAAGGGAAGAAGTCAATCTTGATTTTGAAAAGCATTATCAATTTAAACCTTGGCGCAGTTTAAAACCCTACCAGCAAGTTCAAGGTGCCGCGCCTAACCACGCGCTTACTGAATATTATATAGTCATTTATCTGATTGAATTAACACTAGAAGGTTACTTGTGCCTACAACAACAATACAAAGTTAATGAGCGTTTGGCGTGGTTTGCCATTGCCGATGCCGTGCACGGTGAAACAGCTGACAATAAAAGTTCTTATATTAAGGCTTTGATTGATGATTTTGATAATAACCGTGAAGGGCTGATATCTGAATTAACGGCTTTACTGGATAGTTTTTCTGCTGGATATTTATTTGCACCGCAAAATTATGCTTTAACCTTTCTGATTGATGCGGAAAGGCCAATATCTGCCGGCCCTTTAGGCAAGGGAAAAAAGCTTGATGTTGTGTTGACCTCAAGGTTGGCACAATTGTTATTGGGTCTGGCAGCGCATAATTGTGGTTTTGAATTTGCGGCGACGGAAAAAAATATTGCTTTTCATCCTTACGGTTGGATTGATGTTAGCAATTGCCCCAAGCTACAAGCCGAATTATTGCAGTTGGCGGCCTTGCTGATAAATACCGATGTTGTGCTTGAAAATATCCATGACACATTGTTTCGCTTATCTATAAGTCCCGCTGTTATTTATTTTGATGAAACCTTGTTTACTTGTTCAGTGACTAAAGCGGACATGGCTACGACTGTTAAAAAGAAAATTCCGCTAACTATTGAAAGGAAAGCCATTACAACTGCTTTAGGCGTTACCAACGTTAAGACCGAAACATTTATAGTGACATTGGATTTTGCGCATAATTTACAGAAAATATCCAACCGTGAATTTTCGACAGTGTATTGGTTCAGCGTGACTTGGACTTGGCTCTCTTATAAACTTAAGAGAAGTCGGAGTAATTATGTCAAAGAAAAACAAGTCATGGTCGTTAGAAGATAAGCTGTCGATTCTGAAAGAAAATTTAGTTGAAGGTAAA
>CAJAWH010000048.1 GCA_903945605.1 uncultured Methylococcaceae bacterium
CGCCATGAAACCTTAAATATTTAGCCGGGTTGATTCCGCTGCCATGGCTTAATGCCTAACAGTAAGATTATGTATTACCTTTTCGTAAGTTGCTATCAATTCGCTACAGATAAAACGGATAAAGGGCAACAACTCGCCTTTGTCAGCTTCGGCGAGTCGCTATTTTTGCGGAAGCTTGTTTAGGGGCATCCCAGCCCCAACAAGCGGCAAACTGACGTGAACCATTTTAATGCCTTCGGCCACCTCGATTAGTCCGCGTCACCTGGTCTTGGTTCAACAAGGGGGCTGGAACAGCGGTTCCATAAGACTTTACGCCATTCCCTTCCAAGATTTTCAGCGAATGATATTGGTATCCAGTAAAAATTTAATGCCATTCATCACGCATCGCCTTTTGCAGAGTCAGCGGGTCTTGATTTTCAAAACAAGGTATTTTAGGTAGCGTTGAGGCAATATCCACCAATAATTCTGAGTCTTTTTTTGCCAAGGTGAATAATAATTTTTCCGTCTCCGCTTCAATTTCGATTGTATGCATATAACGCATTCATTTTGTTGTTACAAAACAGTCGGGTTGGCGGCAGGTTCGCTCCAAAAATCATAGTCAATAGCATTTGGCTTTTTCGATAACACAATAGGTTTCTTGTGGCTATACCTCAATCGATGCCAACCAAAGGTCATGCTTATTGCATAGGCTCAACACATACAAAACCCCGCTATAGCCTTCCAAATCAAAGCTTGAAACGGGTGTTTTTTCTTCCAATGGGTTGAACATTTTCTCGGCAATAAACTTATAGTGTCTGTCCAGCAGCACATGCTTGACGATGTAATGCTCATACCCCTTCATTTCATGTGCAGTAACTACTTTTACGGTGATTTTGCCTTCAGCTTTGCTGACTTCAATGTTGGGCAAATGGGTGGCTTCCTTGCCTGTCCAACGGCCTGCTGAGCCTTTGGTGTAGTATAGGTCAGCGGTTGTTTTTGCAGCACTTTCAGCATAAACAGCGGTAGGCGCGACTAAACTGGTTGCCAAACCGGCAGCGCTCAATTGGATAAAATTACGACGATCCATAATATTCTCTCTACTAAATTTATCGGTTGATGGGCATTGAATTAAGTCAGCAAGGCAAAGTGATACCCCATAAGCTTAAGGCACACCTTATGGTTCGTGATTCTACCACTATATTCTTGATTTATACCCCGTGCCAGAAATTATTACCGTCTAAACCCAACCTATTCCAAGCTGTCCGTCAGGCTCTTCAATCACCGGATTGGATAGCACGCCTAATTTTTCTATCGCCACCCGCACGGTTTGCCCAGGCTTTAAATAGCCGCGCGGGGTCATTTTTACGCCCACACCTGCGGGTGTGCCGGTGCTGATAACATCGCCCGGCTCCAAGGTCATCGCTTGCGATAAATAAGCGATCATTTCATAACAATTAAATAGCATGTGCCGGGTGCTGGAATCTTGCCGCAATTCATCATCCACCCAAGTTTTAATCGTTAAGTTATGCGGGTCGCCGATTTCGTCAGGCGTGACCAGCCACGGCCCCAATGGCCCGCAAGTGTCGAAAGACTTGCCCAACATCATAGTGGGTGAGCGCACTTGCCAATCACGGACGGACACATCGTTGGCGATGGTAAAGCCCGCTATCACTTGAGCGGCATCTTCAACCGCAACATGACGGCAACGCCGCCCTATCACAAAAGCCAGCTCACCTTCGTAATCCAGTTTATCGGACACCTTGGGCCTGTGGATAGCATCATCCTGCCCTATCACGCAACTGCTGTGTTTGCTAAAAAAACTGGGGTATTCGGGGCGTTCTTTGCCCGTTTCGGCAATATGGTCGGCGTAATTCAGGCTGATTGCCAAATACTTCCTTGGCCTTGGCACTGGTGCCAGCAATTTTACGGCAGTTAATGGCAGGCGGGGGCTTCGGTCATTGCCAACTAACACCCGCATGGCTTCAATAGCACTGCCGCCCGTGCTTAAAAAACTGATCATGTCGTTAGGGATGTGTGCTTGCCCAAGGCTGTCCACCACGGCATCGGCAACCACGGCTCCTATCCTTGTTTGCTGGTGGTGGCTAAAGGTGACTAGTTTCATCTTGTTGGCTTTCCGGTATGATATGAAATTAAAGGATTGTCAGGCAAAAAAAGAGTACAAAAAGAAGCTATAATAACTAAATTTAACTATGAGGATAGACCATGAATGAAAATTGGATTGCCCCTTCCATTTTATCCGCCAATTTTGCCAAGTTAGGCGAAGAAGTTGACAATGTTTTGGCTGCCGGTGCTGATATTGTGCATTTTGACGTGATGGACAACCATTTTGTACCTAACTTGACCATTGGTCCGTTGGTGTGTGAAGCATTAAGAAAACACGGCGTAACCGCACCGATTGATGTGCATTTGATGGTTGAGCCGGTTGACCGCATTATTCCTGATTTTGCCAAAGCCGGTGCCAGCATCATCACTTTCCATCCAGAAGGCTCCGTGCATATTGACCGCACTTTGCAACTGATTAAAGACAACGGTTGCCAAGCCGGACTGGTTTTTAACCCAGGCACACCGTTGAGCCATTTGGATTATGTGATGGACAAAGTGGATATGATCTTGTTGATGTCGGTCAACCCGGGCTTTGGCGGACAATCGTTCATCCCTTCAGCGTTGGATAAATTGCGCGAAGTCAGAAAACGTATTGACGCAAGCGGCTTTAACATCCGCTTGGAAATTGATGGCGGCGTAAAAGCCGACAACATCCGCGCCATAAAAGCCGCCGGTGCAGACACTTTTGTGGCAGGGTCGGCCATTTTCGGCAAACCTGACTACAAACAAGTCATTGATGAAATGCGCGCCGAATTAGCATTGGCTGTTTAAGCACAAACCTATTGCCCAATGGGTTGGCTTAAAACCGTGGCGCATTGAGTGCAGGGAGTGGGATACTTTATTTCCCACTCCCTCTCTTTATGTTTAAGCCCAGACAGCACCCACCTGACCCTTACCGTATGAAAGAAGAACAATTCCAGCACTATGCCCAGCAGGGCTATAACCGGATTCCTGTTTGCCGCGAAGTGCTGGCAGATTTGGACACGCCGCTTAGCGCCTATCTTAAACTGGCTGATGCCAGTTACTCTTATTTGCTTGAGTCGGTACAGGGCGGCGAACAATGGGGGCGCTATTCCATAATTGGCTTGCCCTGCCAAACCGTGGTCAAAATCACCGGCCACCAGATCAGGGTGGAACAGGCCGGCAATGTGCAGGAAGACCTTTGCCATGACCATCCGCTTGCGTGGATTGAAACTTTTAAAGCCCGTTATAAAGTGCCTGATATTGCCGGACTGCCGCGTTTTAGCGGCGGCTTGGTCGGCTATTTTGGCTATGAAACCATTGCCTATATTGAACCCCGTTTCAAGAACCTGAACAAGCCCGACAGCATTGGCACCCCCGATATTTTACTGATGGTGTCCGAAGATGTGTTGGTGTTCGATAACCTGTCCGGCAAATTGCTATTGATCACCCACGCCAATCCGGCTGAGGCCGATGCCTTGCCCCGCGCCCAAGCCAAGCTGCAAGCATTGTCCGTGCAATTGCGCGAAATACAGGTCAACCAGCAGCGACATAGCGTATCCAAGCACGTTGAGGAAGCGGATTTCGTATCCGGTTTTACCCAACAAGGCTATCAAGATGCCGTCGTGCAGGCCAAAAAATACATCACCGACGGCGACATCATGCAAGTGGTGTTGTCGCAACGCATGACCATTCCTTACACTGCCCCGCCGCTCAATTTATACCGCTCATTGCGCTGCTTGAACCCGTCACCGTATATGTTCTTTTTTAATCTGGGCGATTTCCATATTGTCGGTTCGTCGCCGGAAATTTTGGTGCGTTTGGAAGATGATACTGTCACCGTGCGTCCGATTGCCGGAACGCGCAGGCGCGGCGCAACACCGGAGCAAGACGCCGCCTTGGAGCAAGAGCTACTGGCAGACCCTAAAGAAATTGCCGAACATTTAATGTTAATTGACTTGGGGCGTAATGACACCGGACGGGTGGCGAAAATTGGCAGTGTGCAGTTGACCGACAAAATGATTGTTGAACGCTATTCGCATGTCATGCACATCGTGTCCAACGTCACCGGCACTTTGCAGCCAGACAAAAATGCCTTTGATGTGTTGGCGGCAACTTTCCCTGCCGGTACTGTGAGTGGCGCACCTAAAATACGCGCTATGGAAATCATTAACGGACTGGAGCCGGTCAAACGCGGCATTTATGCCGGTGCAGTCGGTTATATAGCCTGGTCAGGCAACCTTGACACCGCTATTGCCATACGCACCGCCGTTATCAAAGACGGCTTGTTGCATATCCAAGCCGGGGCGGGTATTGTCTACGATTCGGTGCCGGAAAACGAATGGGATGAAACGATGAACAAAGGACGCGCCATTTTCCGCGCCGTCGCAATGGCGGAAGCCGGTTTGGCAGGAGAGCAGTTATGACTCTAAAAGTCGTCATGGTCGATAACTATGACTCATTCACTTACAATCTGGTGCAATACCTTGGCGAATTGGGCGCCGATGTGACTGTTGTGCGCAACGACCAAGTCAGTGTCGATGATATTGCCTGCCTGTCACCTGATAAAATTGTCATTTCTCCGGGCCCTTGCACCCCCAAAGAAGCAGGCGTGTCAGTGGAGGCCATCTTAAAGTTTGCTGGCAAAATCCCCCTGTTAGGTGTTTGTTTAGGCCACCAAAGTATTGGCTATGCTTACGGCGGCAACATCATCCATGCGAAAAGCATCATGCACGGCAAAACCTCAGCGGTGTATCATAACAACACCGGCGTTTTTAAAGGTCTGGGCAACCCATTTACCGCAACCCGTTACCATTCGCTGGTGATTGAACAAGCCAGCTTGCCGGATTGCTTGGAAATCACCGCTTGGACACAGGACAGCGAAGGCAATTTGGATGAAATCATGGGTGTTCGACATAAGACACTGGACATTGAAGGGGTGCAGTTCCACCCCGAATCTATCCTGACCGAACACGGGCATGATTTGCTAAGGAATTTCTTGGCCCGTTAGCATTGCTTGCAATGTTACAAAAAAATTTCCAGCATCAATAAAAATTATGTATAATAGCCGCATATTGCTGGTGTAGCTCAGTTGGTAGAGCAGCTGATTTGTAATCAGCCGGTCGCGGGTTCGAGTCCCATCTCCAGCTCCAATATAATCAAGGCCTTAACTAGAATCAGTTAAGGCCTTTTTTTATGCCTGTCGTAAATTTGTCACAGGCCTTTTCAGTTTTGCATTGTCGGCGTA
>CAJAWH010000049.1 GCA_903945605.1 uncultured Methylococcaceae bacterium
CATCGGCGAAGTTTTGGCAGGCAACCACTGCTTGAGGAAAGCCAAGGTTTGCTGTTCCGCTTCCGCTTCGGTGATAGTGGATGCCTTGACCCGTTCAATCAGGCCGGACTGGCCATGATGCTTTTGGTTCCAATCATCCATCTCCGCTAACAACACATCAGATTGATGGATGGCCAACACCGGGCCTTGGGCGATGATATGCAAGTCTTTATCGGTGACCAGCGTTGCCATTTCAATAATCCGGTCGGTTTCGGGATCAAGCCCGGTCATTTCCAAATCAATCCAGATAAGATGCTGAGTGCCTTGTGACATTGGCTTATTCCGTTATATTAATGGTGTGCCGATTAGTGTAGCATTGCCTAATCGCTAAGACTAATCCTTAAAATCTGTCTATTTTAACTTATGAACACCTTTACTTTTATCTTTTTAATCGCGTTGTTTGTTTCTACGGCGGTGCATTATTGGTTGGCGCAACGGCAAATGGCGCATGTCGCCCAGCACCGTTCAGCCGTGCCTGACGCTTTCAAAAGCAAAGTGCCATTAGCGGCACACCAAAAAGCCGCCGACTATACCCTAGCCAAAAGCAAACTAGGCAACATTGACGGTGTTGTCAGTGCTGTGGTTTTGCTGTTGCTGACCTTAGGTGGCATCATTAACAGTATGTTTGAATTTTGGGCAACGGCGGTGTCCTCGCCGTTATGGGCTGGCGTACTGGCAAGCGCCAATGTTTTTTTACTGTTAACGCTGGTGGAACTGCCCAGCAGTTATTACCAAACTTTTGTCATCGAAGAGCAATTCGGTTTTAACAAAAGTTCCGTTAGCCAATTTGCCAAAGACCATCTGATGCAAACAGCTTTAGGGGCGGCGGTCGGTTTACCGCTGATGGCCTTGATCTTATGGGTGATGGATAGCGTAGGCGGCTTCTGGTGGCTGTGGGCGTGGCTGATTTTAATGGGCTTTTCTTTACTGATGAGCTGGTTATACCCGACCGTTATCGCGCCATTGTTCAACAAGTTCACACCCATGGAAGAGGGTGCGTTAAAAAACCGCATCCAAGGTTTGCTGCAACGCTGCGGCTTCAGCAGCCAAGGCATTTTTATTATGGATGGCTCCAAACGTTCCGGTCATGGTAATGCTTACTTCACCGGCTTGGGCAATAACAAGCGCATTGTGTTTTTTGACAACTTGGTCAACTCCTTGGACGATGAAGAACTGGAAGCGGTATTGGCGCATGAGCTGGGCCATTTCAAACGCAAGCATGTCATTAAAATGTTATGCGCCACTTCGGTGATGAGCCTAATCAGCTTGGCAATCTTAGGTTGGCTTATCAACCAGCCATGGTTCTTTACCGGCCTGGGCGTGGCACACCCCTCCAATGCCGCCGCCTTATTACTGTTCGCCCTAGTGTCCTCTTCGTTCACTTTCTTCATGCAACCCATCACGGCTTATTTCCAACGCAAATTCGAGTTTGAAGCGGATGACTTTGCCGCCAACAACGCCCAAGCCAGCAAAATGATCAGCGGTTTGGTCAAATTGTACGAAGAAAATGCCAGCACCTTGACCCCCGACCCTTTATATTCGGCATTCCATTATAGCCACCCGCCCGCAGCAGTCAGGATTGCCCACTTGGAAACCAAGCTGCAAAACGCTTGATGAGTGCCTTACAAGAAGGTTTGGTGGTGGCTCATTTGGGGCAGGGCATTGCCGTCGAGGCGGGCGACAAAACACTGCTCTGCCAAACCTTAAGGAAGCTGGACACCGTAGCGGTGGGCGATCGGGTGATGTGGTCGCAATCATCACCCGACCAAGGGCGCATTGAAGCCATATTGCCTAGGCGTTCATTGCTGTGCCGACCTTCCCGCAACGACAAAATCCGACCGGTTGCCGCCAATATCGACACCGTGTTTGTGGTGTTTGCGGTGGAACCGTTCTGTGATTTTCTGTTGCTTGACCAATATCTTGCGGTATGCGAAAACCGTGGCATCAACGCCGCGTTGGTGCTAAACAAAACCGATTTGCCACCATCACAAGGTATTGAGCAAGAATTGCAAGCCTATGTCAATTTAGGCTATGCCCTGCATCGGGTCAGTGCCACCGCCCATGCCGGGCTGGACAGCCTGAAAGCGGCCCTGAAAAATCAAGTCAGTATTTTTTCCGGCCAATCGGGGGTCGGCAAGTCCTCATTGACCAATGCCCTAATACCCGACAAAGATTTAAAAACCAACGCCATTTCTGCCACCAGCAAATTGGGCCGGCACACCACCACGGCAGCCACACTCTACCACCTGGCAGAAGGGGGCGACTTGATCGACAGCCCTGGGGTGGCCATTTTTGGCCTGGCTGGCTTGTCCGAACCGCAATTGGCTTATGGCTACCGCGAATTTCAGCCCTTGTTGGACAATTGCCAATTTAACGATTGCCGCCATGTGTTGGATAAAGGCTGTGCTGTGCGGGCGGCGACGGAACAAGGCAGCATCACTATGAGCCGTTACCAGCGGTTTTTGAAGTTGCGCGAAAAAATGCCTTTGGAAAATCCCTAGCCTGGCCAATGCCCACTTATTGCCCGCCGCTCCGTTTTTGTTAACCATATTTGTTAACCCTCTAAGCCCACCATGTTAGGACAATTAAAAAAAATGCAGGCCACGCTGGGCAATCCCGTCCAGTACCAATTGCTGCTCAGTGACCAGTCTATCCCGCTTAATCCCTTGCTGGGCCAGCCCATCACGCTAACGTTCACTGGACAAATAGCTTGCGTACATTGTCAGCGGCGCATCAAAAAAAGCTTTAACCAAGGCTATTGTTACCCCTGTTTAATATCGTTGGCACAGTGCGACAGCTGCATTATCAAGCCGGAAACTTGCCATTACCATGCAGGCACTTGCCGCGAACCCGCTTGGGGCGAAGCATTTTGCCATCAACCGCATATCGTCTATCTGGCCAATTCCAGCGGCATTAAGGTGGGCATCACCCGGCAAAACCAAATGCCCACCCGTTGGCTGGACCAAGGTGCGGTGCAGGCATTGCCGGTTTTTACCGTACCTTCAAGGTATATTTCCGGTTTGGTGGAAGTGGTTTTTGCCAAACATGTCAGCGATAAAACCAGTTGGCAACAAATGCTTAAAATGCAAGCCAAGCTGGTTGACCTGTCAGCTAAACGGGATGAATTGCTGAATTTATGTGCCGATGAATTGGCGGCACTCAAACAACAATTTGGTGCCACCGCCTTGCAGCCCTTTACTGAAGCCCAAGCTATTGACATCAGTTTTCCGGTTGACCATTACCCTACTAAGGTAAAGTCCTTTAATTTTGACAAATCGCCTGAAGTGGCGGGGGTGTTACAAGGCATTAAAGGCCAATACCTGATATTCGACACAGGCGTGATCAATATCCGCAAATTTACCGGTTATGAAGTTGAGTTTGCTGTTGGGGCTTAGCTTAAGCATTTCATCACCCTCAATAGGCTTGTTTTATTAGCGGCTAAAAAGTATTCTGCAGGTGTCTAAACCCTATTGGGACACACGAGGGCAAAATGATGCAAAACTACGAAACTGATGTAATAGCCTGGGCAAATGAACAAGCTGCGCTTATACGTTCCGGTCGCTTTGACTTGCTCGACCTTGAACATATTGCCGATGAGATTGAAGATGTGGGAAAAAGTGAACAACGCGAATTAATGAGCCATTTAACAGGGCTTATCGCCCATCTATTAAAATGGCAATACCAGCCATCCTATCGTGGCAGCAGTTGGGAAAAGACCATTAAAGTTAAGCGCAAGGAAATTGCTTACAGTCTTAAAGCTATGCCAAGCCTAAAAACCCGTCTGGTTGATGCGGAGTGGTTAGAGTTGGCTTGGGACAAAGCGGTCAGTCAGGCAATGGTTGAAACAAACTTGGACAGCTTTCCTGAAAGCTTGTGCTGGTCAGTTGAACAAATATTGAACCCTGAGTTTTGGCCTTCATAAAAACGGGCTGATACACTTGAATGTGTCAGCCCGTTTATGATGCTTCTTACAGATAACGCCTTTATTTTGTTGAGTCGGCTGCTTTCAGGTGTTCCACCGCCGCTTCAGCCGGTTTGGTGGCCATTTCTGCATGGCCTAAAGTGCCGTGGTCAATCGCTTCTTGCAAAGACTTGGAGGCTGCTTCCACGTGGGTTTTAGTTTGGCCTTTGGTGGTGATGGCGGCAGACAAGGTGTCTTCCAGAGCCGCTTTGGCGTGTTCCACTATTTTAGGGGCATGACCCATTTTGCCATGTTCCACCGCCGCTTCAGCATGTTTAAGTGCTGATTTTACATTTGCGTCAGCATAAACACCCATACTCAACGTGAGTGCTGCACCTGCGATAATTGCTGCTATTTTTTTCATTGTTTGTCTCCAAATAAAACGTGTTTTTTGGGATGCCGAAACCAAAATCATTGTTTATTACGGTGTGCCAAATCGTTTTTGGCTTTGCTTTGGATCGACGTGGGTACAATTGTTTATTATTTTTATAAGCGATTAGCAAATATAAAAAAAGTTGCTGTTTAAGCTAGTTTTTCAGTTAGCCTAAGGGCTATCCATGCCCACTTGATAATATATCCGAAATTTTTCTTATAGCAAATCATGCCAACAAAATTTTTGAATCCACAAGGTGTTTATGGTATAGGCCTGATCTCCACCTGATACGCCTCAATAAAACCTTGCCCAGTACTGGGCTTAATAGATGCAATATACAAGCTGTTTTGGTAAACCAACGGCCTGGATTGCTGGCGGCCTGTGCCTTGTAGCGTTTGCTTAGCCATTAGCTGCCCGTCTTTGATGCGAACACCATACAGTGTGCCGGGCAAACCTATATCCACAATCCAAACCACATCATCACCCGCTTCATTGCGCGTGATGGCTGGTAGGGAAGGATGGCTGCGGAACGCCTGTAAGGCTTCTGGGCTATTAGGATTGGGGAATTGCCAAAAGCGCTTAAAGGTCGGTTGACCGTTTTCTAAGGTGATTTTTAATGCCACCAAACCGGCAGGATGGCTTTTATCCGGCATAAACGTGGGTATCACCACCACCGGCTCGCCAGCCACTTGGCTTTGCACCGGCTCAGTGACAATCATACCCATCCACGTCCTTGCACAACCATCAGTTGGTGTGCCGCAAACCTCGGCGATTTGCATCCGGTCGTACTGGACACCCAAATGTTCGGCATCAATCAGGTATACACCGCCGTCTTTGCCGGGTTGCACCAGCACGCTGCGCCCGTCCTTAAGCGTGACTTTAATAGGCGTGTTCGCACCCAAGTCAAAATCCAACCACGCCAAACACTCCCAAAAATTGCGCCGGTCACATTCGCCGTCGGCTGGTTTGATCGGTGCGTCGTTGGGCATCAGGCGCGGAATGAACAAGTTTTTGCAGGAACTGATGCAGGATTCAGATGGATTGAGCGGGTCAAAGTTTTGGCACAAACGCCTGTCGCAACCATCGTGAAATTGCAATCCAGGTTTAAGTTTAAGCACGGCATTCGAATAGTCGTGGCGGGCAATATCCACCTGCCCGTTGCCGGTGGGCACAAATAAATCAAAATCACCGCTGCCGTCCGGCACAATGGTGATGCCCGCAGGAGACCATATTCCGCCGCCACAAATCATTTCTTGTGTACCGTGGAATAGGGTGACAGGGCAGGTGCTTTCTGGCGTGGTCAGCAACACATTGCGGACAGCATGTTGCGGACCGTGCTGATGCCAAGCATCCAAATCTATTTCAAACAACCAGCCATGAAACGGCTGCACATCACTTGAATTGCCAAACCCTGCATAAACCAAGCCCCATTTTGAGCCGCTGGGTAGTATATGTTTAAGTTCGGCATGGGAAAAAGCTGTTTTTGGGTTAAATTTAACCGTACCTTTGCCATCAGCGGCGGACTTTTCTGCGTTAATTTCGAGTATTGGAAATTCGGAGTCCAGTTGTTGCCGGGCCAAATCAAGCACTGCCAGCCGGTGGCTAATCCTGACCGATTGCTCAAGGCATTGGTATAGCACTATCAGTTTATCGCCCGCCAGCACAGGGGTGGCCACCAATTGCACCTCTTCCGCCCCATGCGGTGCAGGCAAATTCACTTGCCAATCGACCTGCCCCGTTTTGGCATCCAGTGCCGCGATCAGGCCATTGCTGACCGGCACCATGACACGCGCCTTGCCTTGCGACAAATCCAATACCGAAGAAGCGATGATACTGGCCGAAAAAAGGCTGGCAGGCTGTTGGACGGTAGGGAACAGCTTGGTGAGCGGTAATAACGGGGCGGTAGCTGGGACGGCAACTTGCTGTTGGCATGACAATACGCCCCAAACAAGGGCGAAACACATAACGGTAAGGTTAATGAAGCGGTTCATGGTGATTATGGTGACGGGGTTGCTAGGGTCTGATGCCCTAGGCAGCAGCAGTATCAAGCCGGAACAAGTGCATTAAAGATCGGGATATTAAATCCGCCCATAATAACAAAAGCCAGCCCAATTAGGTGCGTATTTCTCTGTCAACCACCAACAGGGGCCAAAATTTTCAGCAACTCGCCAATAAACACAACCTTTTCTTCGGTATCGGCAAACGCCTTGACAAAACGCAGTTTGTCCGCCCCATCAAACTTATAACAAGCACTTTGGGTTTGGATCAGCTCAATAAACTTTTCGGTATTGATGGCTGGTTCGGGGCTAAAAATTAGCCGCCCGCCCGCCGCATTGGCTTCTATTTTACGGACACGCAAGGCAGCGGCCTGTTGTTTTAGACGGGTAATGTTGAACAAGTTTTTGACTGGGTCCGGCAGCAAACCAAAGCGGTCGATCATTTCCACTTGCAATTCGCGCAAATCCTCTTCACTGTCGGCATTGGAAATACGCTTATACAACACCAAACGTCCGTGGATGTCCGGCAAATAATCATCAGGGATTAATGCCGCCACTTGCAAATCAACCTCGGGGCCGCGGTCGATAGGCGTATCCAGTTCCGGTTGCTTGCCCGATTTTAAGGCCGCCACCGCACGTTCCAGCAATTCGGTGTACAGCGTAAAGCCAATTTCCTGAATTTGTCCGCTTTGATCATCACCCAGCAACTCGCCCGCGCCACGAATCTCCAAATCGTTGGATGACAGCATAAAGCCCGCACCCAAATCACCGGAAGCCTCAATCGCCTCCAAGCGTTTCACGGCATCTTTGCTCAGTGCCGATTTATGCGGCACGACAAAATAGGCATAGGCACGATGATGCGAACGCCCCACCCTACCGCGCAACTGGTGCAATTGCGCCAAACCCAACTTATCGGCCCGATTAATAATGATGGTGTTAGCACTCGGGATGTCAATGCCGCTTTCAATAATAGTCGAACATAACAGCAGGTTAAAACGCTGGTGATAAAAATCGAGCATGATACGCTCCAGCTCCCGTTCCGGCATTTGCCCGTGCGCCATTTCTATGCGGGCTTCTGGAATCAGCTTGGCCAGGTCTTCCGCCATTTTGGGCATGGTCTGCACATCGTTATGCAAAAAGAACAATTGCCCTCCACGGCGTATTTCGCGCAGGCAGGCCTCCTTAATATCTGCATCCACCCATTCGCTGATGAAGGTCTTGATCGCATGGCGGTTGGGCGGGGGGCTGGCAATAATGGAAATGTCACGCAGACCGGACAATGCCATGTTCAATGTCCTAGGAATGGGCGTGGCGGTGAGGGTCAGCATATCCAGCTCATTACGCAATTTCTTGAAATGCTCCTTTTGGATAACACCAAAACGGTGTTCTTCGTCGATGACCACCAAGCCCAGTTGACGGTATTTCAGTTCTTTTGACAACAATTTATGGGTGCCGATAATAATGTCCACTTTGCCCTGTGCCAAATCCTCGGCAATCAGCTTTTGCTGTTTGGGCGACACAAAACGGGACAATACTTCAATACGGAACGGCCAATCGGCGAAACGGTCACAGAAATTCTGGTAATGTTGTTGCGCCAGCAGCGTGGTTGGCACCAACACAGCCACTTGCTTGCCGCTTTGCACGGCAATAAACGCCGCCCGCATTGACACTTCGGTTTTACCAAAGCCCACATCACCACAAATCACCCGGTCCATCGGTTGCGGACTGGCCATATCTTCCAAAATGGCCTCAATGGCGGTTTGCTGGTCGGGCGTTTCCTCAAACGGGAAGGCATCGGCAAAAGCCTGATAGCCAGTGTCCGCCACACTAAACGCATGGCCTTTTTTAGCGGCGCGCTGCGCGTGGATTTCCAACAATTCCGCCGCCACATCACGGATACGCTCAATGGCTTTCTTCTTGGCCTTGCCCCATTGGTCGCCACCCAATTTATGCAAAGGTGCATTCTCTGGACTTACGCCGGTGTAGCGGCCGATCACATGCAAGGAGGAAACCGGCACATACAGTTTGTCGTGGTTGGCGTACTCCAACATTAAAAACTCGGCATCAAAACCGCCCACGGACAAGGTTTGCAAGCCTAAATAACGGCCCACACCGTGTTCCTGATGGACAACCGCCGCACCCACGGTCAATTCGTTCAGGTTATTGACAATGTTTTCCAACTCGCGCACTGCCGAACGGCGGCGACGGCGACGTTGCTGGGCTTTTTCACCCGATAACTGGCTTTCGGTGATCAGGGCAATGGCAGGGTGGCCAATAAACAGGCCGTTGTCTATCGGCGCCACCAACATGCACGGCGATGAAGAGGAGGCCAAAAAAGCCTGCCAATTGTCCACTTGTTGAGTGCTGACCTTGAAGCCACGCAACTTGTCAATCAACGCCTCACGTCGCCCCGGCGATTCCGCGACAAACAACAGTTTGCCCGCAAAGTCCTCCATAAATTGCCGCAAGCGTTGCGCCGGTTCGCTCAACTTACCGTCGATGGTCACATTAGGCAGCGCCTGGCAGTTAAAATCAACCGCGCTGTCAGAAGCCGTTTGGGTTAGCCGGATATTACCAAAAGCAGACATTTTGGCCTGCACTTCCGCCACTGACAAAAACAGCAAATCCGGTTTTAGTAGCGGCCTTTCCACATCGTATTGGCGTTGCTGGAAACGCTCTTCAGCTTCGCTATAAAAAGTTTCGGCATGGTCGGCAAAAGTGTCCGGCAACACCACTATGGCAGAAGCCGGCAGATAGTCAAACAAGGTCGCGGTATGCCCGACAAACAGCGGCAAATAATATTCAATGCCATTCGGTGCAATGCCTTTACTGACATCGCCATACAAGGTGTTTTTTAGTGGCGCTTGCGGGAACATCTCGCGGAAGTTTTGCCGGAACAGCTTGATGGATTCATCGGTAAACGGGAATTCGCGTGCAGGGAACAACTCTATTTTGTCGATTCTCTCCAACGAACGTTGGCTTTCGGCATCAAAGGTGCGGATAGACTCAATTTCTTCGTCAAAAAGTTCGATACGGAAAGGCACTTTACTGCCCATCGGGAACAAATCCACCACCGCCCCACGTACCGCAAATTCACCGTGTTGGTAAACTTGGGTGACGCATTGGTAGCCGACACTTTCCAGCTTGATACGGTTCAGCTCCAAGTTAAAATCATCACCCACGGCAATGGCAAAACTATTCGCCAGCACATGCTCCCTCGGTGCCAAGCGATGCATTAAGGTAGTCAATGACACCAACAATGCGCCATGCTGGGTCTGTGGCAACACCGCCATCGTTTTCAAGCGGTCGGAGGTGATCTCCGGCAATGGCGAAAACACATCGTAAGGCAATGTTTCCCAGTCAGGAAAATGTAAAATGGGCTGGCTGTTGTCAAGGAAAAAAGCCAGCTCATGCTCCAAGCGCAAGGCGGTGGCATTGTCAGCCGTGACAATCACAAACAAACGGTTTTGCTGGGTAATGGCCGATGCCAAGGCCAACGCATCAGCACAGCCATTCAGCCCCGTCCAAATAATGGTTTGGTTTTTATCCTTGGGAATTTCGGGGGAAAAAATCAGGTGGTCGGACATCAGTAGCCATTATGCAGGTTGGGGGGTATTGCGCTTATTATACCCGACTTTATAAGCCTGCTTTGCCCCCGCCACCTGATTACCCCCCCCCAGAACTCCCCCGACCAATCCCGTTTCAAACCCGCCGCGCTCACCCGCCAACGTACCCTGGCCTTCCGGGCTGGACTGATTCCGCTCATGGCGCGATCTCACCCTAATAAAACCCTAATAAATCTTCTAATTCATCATAGCCATCATATTTGGGGATTTTATAATGCTTCAACCATGTCTTAACGCTGAGGGGGTCTTGAAAGTTTTTCAGGTCATATTCAATGGATGCAATATCAGCCTTCATCTCTTTGATTGAATCGGCCAAATCCAGCATGAGACCCTTAGGGGTCAAGGATTGGTAATAAGGTAGATTGACCTGCATCTTAAACATGGCTTCTATTTGCCCGATATTGTGCGCCAACTCCAACGATTGTTCATTAAGGATTTTATTGAAGTGTTTGAGGCGGCTATCGGCTATTCCGTTCAAATGCAGCGGGTCAATTTGTTCAATTTCAAGCTGCAGTTCCAGCAGTTTTAGCAGGTCTTTTTTGTCATAAGCGATATTGACGCGTTGCATCAATACCGTTTTCCGTTCCCGCTCCTGCTCATCCGGTTCGCGGTCAGGGTGTAAAGTGGCAACCAGCTTCCGGTAGATATCTTGTACCGATTTACTGGCCAAAGCCTCCTCTTCTTGCAAGCGTGCTTCTTTCTCCAATTGCTTTTTGGTTTTTTTCCGTTCCTTGGCCGGTTTGTCGGCTAGCTGTTCGGCTTGCTCGCGCAGCTTCCCTTCCAAATGGGCGTGAAACGCCTCCGGTGAACTGATGTCAATGTCGTCGCCCAAATCAATATCAAACATGTTTTTGGCCATATCCTTCATGAGTTGTCCGGCCAGTCCTTGCGCTTCTTCATTCAGGCTGTCGTAATCATCATCGCTGTGACGGTTGAACAAGGGCTTTAGGGCTTCGTCCGGGTAGCCATCATTGATCAATTGCCCTGCCACTGTGCAAATCAGGTGCCTGATCTTAGCCTTGTCATTCTTTTTGAACAGCTTGTTGTCGTAATAACTGTCCAGTAACACAATCCATGCCATTTGCCGCTCCTGAAGCAACTTTTCTAATGGCAAATATTCTTGGCTAACTTTTTCCCGATAAAGTGGGATGACTGCTTCCCACTCGATGAGCTGCTTTTTAAGGCGGTCAATTTTTTTGGTTAGGCTGTTAAATTTTTTTTGTGCCGCCGTCAAGGTGCTTTTCTGTATTTTGGCATCAATTTGGACAATTTTACGGGTGGTCATAGCAGCGATAAGTATATGGATTAATCATCAACAAATGCCACAAAAGCCACTATCAATACACAGAAGCTGCTTGGCGACAGGACATAGCCATTTATATTTTAAGCCAAATTCGCGTCCCACAGTCACTATTTTGGCGTGGCTACCCTGCGTATTTTATAGGCCCAATGTTGATGGTCATTAATTTCCGCTCAAACCACATTGAAATTAGCCGGCCCAAAGCCTAAAAACTTTACCGCATGGGTTTAATGTCGCCGCCATTTCGACTGGCTGCATATCGCCAAGACGGCTATATCTGCTTCACTGCAATATTCAAAGTGGCTATCCGGTAGGCAATCTGCCTGGGCGTCATATTCAACAGCCGAGCGGCTTTAGCTTGCACCCAGCCGCTTTGCTCCAAAGCGGCAATGACCCGCTCACGGTCGTCCAAGTTCTCGTCATTAACATCCACCGCCTGCAATTTTTGCGGCTTGCTGGTGAGTTCCGCTTGCGACACCACGCTTTCCAGTCCGGTGCTGACCATCACATCACGGTCGATGCTGCCATTAGGGCTCATGATTGCTGCGCGTTCCAAACAATTGGCCAATTCGCGCACATTGCCGGGCCAATCGTGCTTCATCAGTATGCGTATCGCACTTTCTTTGATTTCCAGAGGCCGCCCGCCTTGTTGTTCGGATATGCGCCCCAGCAAAAATTCTGACAGCGCGGGAATATCTTCGCTACGGTCACGCAATGGAGGCATATTGATGGGCATCACATTAAGGCGATAATACAAATCCTCGCGAAATTTGCCTTCGGTGACTTCTTCTTCCAAGTTGCGGTTGGTGGCGGCAATAATACGCACGTTGACCTTGATGGTTTGCGTGCCACCCACCCGTTCAAATTCGCCCTCTTGCAGTACGCGCAGCAATTTGGCTTGGAAAGAGGCGGAAATTTCGCCAATTTCATCCAAAAACAAAGTGCCGTGGTTGGCCAGCTCAAAGCGGCCTTTGCGTTGGTTGATAGCACCGCTGAACGCCCCTTTTTCATGCCCGAACAATTCTGACTCCAACAGCGCATCCGGCAATGCCGCGCAGTTGAGTTTTAAAAACGGCCCGCTGGCACAACCAGAATTGAAGTGGATGGCATTGGCCACCACTTCTTTACCGGTACCTGATTCGCCGCGTATCAATACCGTGGTGTTCCATTTGGCAACTTGGCGGATAGTGTCAAATACTTTCAGCATGGGTGGCGAATGCCCAATGATGTTTTCAAAGCGGTAGTTTTTTATCAGCGCTTGTTTGAGCTGGTCCCGTTCGCTTTGCAAATGTTGTTGTTTGCGCTCCAGCACACGCAGCATTTTTACGCTTTGTGCGATCAGGTTGGCGATCATTTCCAAAAATCGGGCGCGTTCACCTAAAAACAAGCTGTTGTCCGGCTGAGCAGCCAACACCCCAATGGTGTCGCCTTGCTCGATGTAAATCGGCGAGCCAATAAACGGCAGTTCGGGGTCATACAAGCCCATACGCCCTAAAAAGCGTGGTTCTTCGGCCACTTTTTCCACCACAATGGTGCTGCCCGCATCCAGCACAGCCCCCATTACACCTTCGCCCGGATAGTAGCGTATCGGCTGTTTAAGCGGGCTGTCGCTATTGCTATGCACGGCACTGACAATCAGGCTATCGCTTTCTATTTCTTTCAGGGTGATCATGCCGGAGCGCATACCCGAACGTTTATGCAGCACTTCCAATACCGCCTGTAGCTTGGTGTGCAGGTCATGGGTGCTGTTCAGCACTTGGCTAATCAGATACAGTGTGTCCAGCTCCGCTTCGATCAGTTCGGTACGCAACTGCATTAGCCGCCCCCTTCCGAAACCAAACCTAGCACGGGTTGATAACGGCAACCATTACGGATTAAAAAGTCATGGCTGCCCGCATCGCGCAAAAACGGAAAACAAATGTTAATGCGGCAACCTGGCTCATAATTCGGGTCAATATCAATAAACCCATGATGTTGGATAACAATTTCTTTGGCAATCACCAAGCCCATGCCCGCTTTTTGACCGCCTGCCGAGCGGGTGGTGTAAAATGGCTCGAACACTCGGCTACGTATGGCTTCAGGGATGCCATCGCCGGTGTCCTCAATGCTGACGCGCACCAATTCGCCATCGACACTGGTGCAGATGCGGATACGTTGCTCACCGGCCAGCAACTCGTTGACCGCATCGAAGGCATTGTCCAGCAGTTGGTTGAACAGCACCCGCAAGCGGTTTTCCGAGCCTAAAATACTGGGCAGTTCTGTCATGGGCCGCCATTGCACGTCTATGCCATTACTCCATATACGTTGGTCATTAAGCAACAACACTTCGTGCAATATTTGATTGAGGTTGACCGAAACCAAAGCCGTTTGCGAAACATCAGGAATGCAGTTTTGCATGGTGGCGATGGCTTCTTCTCCCGATTGCTGGATTTGTTGCAGGATTTGTAGCAGGCCAGCGGTGTTGGCATCATTTTTGTGCTTGAGGATTTGCTCCGCCGCCCTAATTTGGTTCATAGGCTTTTGGATTTGATGGATGGCGCCCAACAAGGTTTCGCGGATACCACGCACCCGCTCGTCTTCCGACATGATGGTCTTCAGCGTTTGGATATGCAATTCTTCCATTTGCCGCCGCTGCCGTGTAATGTCGGTGATAGTCAGCACCAAATAAGGCTTGGGCATGTTGTCGAAAAAGGCATCGGCATGGACTTCGTTTTCCTTAAACCAGTTGCCCGCACAGGAAAACCAGCGGGCCCTGCGCCCGGGCCTGCCTTCGATACGGAACTCGCGGCTATTGAAGCCCTGCTCGTTGCCCTGTAACACCTGCCATTGTCCGCCCATTTCTTCGCGTAACATTTGCAAGAAAAATGCGGCCGGCTCCCCCCGATCGAGGTCACTGACTAAGGCTTTGTAATTATGGTTATCGAGAATGACCTTATCTTGGTCATCAACCACCACCATGGCCATTGGCGAAGCATTGATAACCGATTCAATCAGTAATTTTTGGTTGATGACGCGTTGGTCAGCCTCGTGGGCTTGCGTGATGTCGCGGTGCATCCCAATGTAATGGCTGATGATGCCCTGCTCGTCCAACATCGGGGCGATAGTCAGGTCAGCAATATAACGGTGTCCATCTTTATGGCGGTTGCACAGTGTGCCACGCCACACTTTTTTGTTACGGATGGTGTGCCATAAGTCGTAATAAACGGTGCGGGGCGTTCGCCGGTAAGACAGCACCGACTCGTTTTCGCCTAAAATATCTTCCGGAAGATAACCGGTGACTTGGGTAAAGGCTTGGTTAACGTAGAGGATTTTGGCATTTTTGTCGGTGATGGAAATGGCAATCGGCACTTGCTCCACCGTTTCCACAAACAAATGATAGGGAATGGAGCGTTGCCCGCTGGTGGCACTGCCGAACAGTGCAGCGTCAAACTCATCAACCATCGTCACCATTGCGGTGTGTTCTTGTAAGAATTGCAAGGAAGATTTTTTCATATCACGACCTGGGGAATGGAGGGATCATAGCTATAATCATTAGTGCAAGCAAAAATAACGCCAGCTAATCACCCACCCACTTTTAAATGACTAAGCCCGTTGGCTGAGCGTAGTCGAAGCCAATCCGACCCTTTCCACTGCTTTTGCTGGGTTGGTGCATCCATCGGCTTTGCTCAGGAAACATGGGGCTTTGCGACAAATCACACCATGCCCAGCATGGTAGGCTGCAGTTGCCTCGCTGGCACGGAAATTTGTCGGCTTTGCTACAAAATTTTTCTTCGCTTTACCCCCCCTGTCAGATTCAGCACAACCCCATGCACGGTAAGCTTAAGCCAGCCGTGCCTTGGCGCATATCTGCCACTTGGCATAGTTACTGCTGAAGCCAAGCAAAGCATTAGCCATTTTTAGGATATAACCGTGAGTGAATATTTGCTGCTGCTGCTAGGCACAGCTTTGGTCAACAATGTGGTGCTGGTGAAGTTCCTCGGCTTATGCCCGTTTATGGGCGTGTCCAAAAAACTCGATTCGGCCTTGAGTATGGGGCTGGCGACCACCTTTGTGTTGACGCTGGCAGCGGCTACCAGTTGGCTGTTGGAGCATTTCGTCCTTGCACCGCTACACATCGAATTTTTACGCATTTTGGCATTTATCTTGGTCATCGCCGCTGTGGTGCAGTTTACCGAAATGGTGGTGCATAAAACATCACCAGTACTCTACCAAATTTTAGGCATTTTCCTGCCGCTGATCACCACCAATTGTGCCGTGCTTGGGGTGGCCCTGCTGAACGTACAGGAAAAATACGGCTTTATGCAAAGCCTGATTTTTGGTTTTGGCTCCGCTGTTGGCTTTACCTTGGTGATGGTGTTGTTTGCGGGCTTGCGCGAACGCTTGGCGCTAATGGCTGTGCCCGCTTTGTTTGCAGGCACGCCCATAGCGTTTATCACCGCTGGCATATTATCGCTGGCGTTTATGGGCTTTGCAGGGCTGTCCAGCAAATAGGTTTGGACGGCTATATTGCAAAATTTCATACCATTTAAGTCTGAGAAACAAATATGTACGTTCTCTACGCAATCATCAGTTTGACCGGCTTAGGCTTGCTGTTGGGCCTGTTGCTAGGTGTTGCCGGTAAGTATTTAAAAGTCGAATCGAACCCTGTTGTCGATGAAATTGAAGCACTGATGCCTGGTTCGCAATGTGGGCAATGTGGCTTTCCGGGTTGCCGTCCGGCTGCCGAAGCCTTGGCGGAAGGCACAGCCCCCGCTACGCTTTGCCCTCCGGGCGGCAGTGCCTTGGCTGAGCAAATCGCCGCGCTGCTAGGCATGGAGTTGGATTTGAAAGATGTGCAAGAACCTGAAGCCTTGGTGGCCAGAGTCAGTGAAAGCACCTGCACGGGCTGCACCCGTTGCTTTAAGGTTTGCCCGACCGATGCCATTGTCGGTGCCCCCAAACAAATCCATGCGGTTGTTGCCGATGCTTGTATTGCTTGCAAACGCTGCGTGGAAGTATGTCCGACCGAATGCCTGCAAATGCACCCGATTGAAGTCACCTTACGCAACTGGCGCTGGGCGAAACCGCGGGCAGCTGTACTTGGAGAACTGCCATGCTGAACGGATTGAGCTGGTTGAAGCCCCCGCGCATCCGTGGTGGTGTCCATGCCGAAGAACGTAAGGCCAATACGGCGACGCAAGCTATTGTCAGCAATTTTCCGTTGCCAAAAAAGCTCTACATTCCCTTGCAACAACATGTCGGCAAACCCGCCGAACCGTTGATCCGTGTCGGTGAAACGGTATTGAAAGGGCAATTGCTGGCCTATAGTCAAGGTATGATCTCCGCCCCCGTCCATGCCCCCAGTTCGGGCACTATCGTGGATGTCAACGATTACCCAGCCCCCCATCCATCGGCCTTGCCCATTCGCATGATTGTGCTGGAAACGGACGGCAAAGACCAATGGCTTGAGCTGCCGGAAATTGGCGACCCGTTCCAGCTAAGCCCTGAAAACATCAGCCTCCGTGTCGGTGCGGCAGGCATTGTCGGCTTAGGTGGCGCCACGTTCCCGACTGCCGTTAAACTGAATATGGGGCGTGAAAACCATATTGACACGTTGATTATCAACGGAGCGGAATGCGAGCCGTACTTAAGCTGCGACGACCGGCAAATGCAAGAGCGTAGCGAGCAGATTATCGACGGTGTACGCCTGATGTTGCATGGTATGGAAACCCATCATGCTGTGGTGGCGATTGAAGACAATAAGACCAATGCCTTTTATGCCATGGCGGCGGCGGCGCGGCATTTTCCTGCCATTAAGGTCATGCAAATCCCTACCCGTTACCCAATGGGTTGGGACCGGCAATTGATCCGTTATGTCACCGGTCGTGAAGTGCCGGTCGGTTGCCGTTCGTCAGAAATTGGCGTGACCATCCACAATGTCGGCACTGCATTTGCCACCCATAAAGCCATCCGCCACGGGCAGCCTTTGGTAAGCCGCGTGATCACCGTATCGGGGGGCGCGGTTGGCAAGCCGATGAATGTTGAAGTGCCATTGGGCACACTGATCGCCGAATTGTTCGCATTTTGCGGGGTGGATAGCACGCAAACCGCACGGATAGTCATGGGCGGGCCAATGATGGGCGATTCTTTGCCGCACACCGGCTTACCCACAGTTAAAGCGACCAGCGGCGTCTTGGCCTTGACGCAAGCAGAGCTAAAAAGCACTGACGAGCAACCTTGCATTCGTTGTGCCAGTTGCCTGACCGTGTGTCCGGCGGGCTTACGGCCTGTGGACATGGCGAACCATATTAAAGCGAACCAGCTTGATGCGGCGGTCGATATTGGCCTGAAGGATTGCATCAGTTGTGGCTGTTGCTCGTACATCTGTCCGTCCAACATCCCTTTGGTGCAATATTTCAAATATGCGTCCGGAGAAGTGGCAGCGCGGCAACAAGCGCAACATAAATCCGAACAAACCAAAAAATTGATGGCGGCACGGCAAATGCGCTTGGAGCGCATAGCCCAACAACAGCTTGAAGAAGAACAGGCCAGGATTGCCGCCAAGAAGGAACGCGAACGCTTGCAAGCAGAACAGGAAACGGCCGCATCATGATCACTTACCATAAGCCCGCCAGCGGGGCGCACGTTGGGGCCAATAAAAGCGTCAGCCAGATCATGGGGCAAGTCATGCTGGCGATAACCCCCGCCACCGCTTTCGGCTTGGTGTGTTTCGGTTGGCCCGCGCTATTTTTATTTCTGATCACCGTGGCATCAGCAGTGCTGTTTGAGGCGTTATGCATCCGCCTGAAAGGCCGCCCCGCCAAACCCGTCATTATGGATGGCTCTGCTCTGCTGACCGGTTGGCTTTTGGCGATGACACTGCCTCCGTGGGCGCCGTGGTGGATAGGCGTGACCGGCTCGGGCTTGGCTATCATCTTAGGCAAGCAGGTTTATGGCGGCTTGGGACAAAACCTGTTTAATCCGGCCATGTTGGCACGGGTTGCCTTGTTGATTTCCTTCCCTATTGAAATGACCACATGGGCGAACGTATCACCGCTATTTTTTGCCCATTCGCCCAGCTTTGCCGAAAGCTGGCAAATCACTTTTTCTGGTTTGCAAAACTTGGATGCCTACACTGGTGCGACCACCTTGGGCTATATCAAAACCGAATTCTCACAAAACCACATCTTGCCGGATATTTTGCAAGATTATTCTGCACTGCAAAATTTTATCGGCTGGACGCGTGGCAGTTTAGGCGAGACTTCCGCCCTATTGTTGGGCTTGGGCGGTGTTTGGCTGATGCGTCAAAACATCATCCAATGGCAAATCCCTGTGTCACTGTTGGCTACTGTGGCGGTGTTATCCGGCATCTTCCATTTGCTTGACAGCAACCATTACGTCAGCCCCTTTTTACACCTGAATTCCGGCGCGCTGATGTGTGTGGCCTTTTTTATCGCCACCGATTATGTCACTTCGCCCAACACATCGGCTGGGCAATGTGTGTTTGGCGTGGGTTGTGGCTTGCTGATTTTTGTCATTAGAACGTGGGGGGCGTATCCCGAAGGTGCTGGCTTTGCCGTGTTGTTGATGAACTCAGCAACCCCCTTGATTGATTATTACATTAAACCGCGCATTTATGGGCGTGACCGCCAAGGCAAACCCTTGGAAATACCCAAGCCGTAATAGCGGTTTAATGGGCGGACACCAGCAAGCCCATCGGAATTTTAACCTCATCTTGCCTGACACCATCATGAATGCTGACAATGAGACCCTGAAAGCCAAGGCCGCGTCCATTTGGGACTGGCTGAAACGTTGGTTGGAGCCGACCCACTTAGCGGCATTGCGCCCTCAATTGACTTTCCAGACTGGGGTGTTGGCGGGTTTCGCCTTGCTGGCCAGCGTGTTGTTAGGTATGACCAATTGCAGCACTGAAGGTGCTATCCAACAACGCTTGGCGGAAGATTTGCAACACTCACTGGCAGAAGTTGTGCCGCCCGAAATGCACGACAACGATATGCTGCAAGACATCCGCACCATCCCATCCGCCGGATACAACATCGCCGCCGATAACACCACCGTGTATATCGCCAAAAAAGCCGGTCAGGTCACTGCGGTGTGTTTTAAATTGACCGCCCCTGATGGCTATTCCGGTGCAATTAATATGATTATGGGCATAGACCGCAATGGCAGCCTGTTGGGCGTGCGGGTGTTAAGCCACAAAGAAACACCCGGCTTGGGCGATAAAATTGAAGTCGCCAAATCGGATTGGATTTTAAATTTCGTCGGCCGCTCGCTGGAGAATTTGACACCCGCACAATGGGCGGTGAAAAAAGATGGCGGTGTGTTTGACCAATTTGCCGGCGCCACCATCACACCACGCAAATCAGTGCAGGCCATTTATCGCGGCTTGCAGTTATTTAAGGCGCATCAGGCGGAATTGTTGCAAGACTGAGAAAAGTTTTCCCCACCCTATTGAGGAGCTGACCATGTTACCAGACGCTTACCGTAAAATTGCCGCCGATGGCATTTGGCATAACAACATTGTGTTCGGACAAAATTTGGCCCTATGTCCGTTACTGGCCGTCACCGGCACAGCGACCAATGGCCTAGGCATGGGCTTGGCAACCTTGGTGGTCATCACCGCATCCAACGGACTGATTTCTTTGGTACGTCATTTGATCCCCAGTGAAATACGCATCCCTATTTTTGTGTTGCTGATTGCTGCATTAGTCACTTTGGTCGATATTTTAATGAACGCTTGGGCGCATGAGCTTTATAAGGTGTTGGGCTTGTTCATTGCCCTGATTGTCACCAACTGCGCTTTGCTGGGGCGGGCCGAAGCGTTCGCCTCCAAGCAGCCGGTCAAAGCAGCGTTGTGGGATGGCTTTATGATGGGCATGGGGTTTTTGTTGGTGCTGGTGGCTTTGGGTGCTGCGCGGGAAATCAGCTCAACCGGCACTTTGTTTGCCAATGCCTCTTTGTTGCTGGGCGAATCGTTCCGTTTCTTGGAAGTGACTGTTATCCCGCATTATAAAGGCTTTTTACTGATGGCCTTACCGCCCGGTGGTTTTATTATGGTGGCTTTTTTGATTGTCGGCAAACGGCTGATTGACCAAGGCTTGGCAGGCCAAAAAACCGCACCAGCCATAACCCCCGAGCTTGCCGGATAGCTGCCCTACGCTCAGCCAACGTGCATGGACTAAAGCTGACGCGCCTCGGCTTCACTTGTCAACGTGCCCAAAAACATCAGTCAAACAAAAATTATAGTGGATACCCTGCCCAAGGAGGCTCTATGAACGTCGGCGTATGTTACGCAGAAATGGACAGACAACTCTGGATGCGTTTGGAAGTGCCGAACGATAGCACTGTAGAACAGGCTATCCAGCTTTCCGGCGTGCTTAAGCTATATCCAGAGATTAACCTTGCCACGCAAAAAGTTGGCATTTTCGGCAAAATTGCCACGCTGGAAACACTGGTGAAAGACGGTGACCGAGTGGAGATTTACCGACCTATCACCGTAGACCCACAAACGGTGCAACGGCGCAGACGTTAAATTTTTATGGCCCTATTCTGTTCAATAGCGGTCTTTATCCACGCCCGCCATACACTCGCTTACCCAATCAGCAACATGCAGGGCAATATCAACCAGCCACAGAAAGCGTGATAAAATAGCCATTTCAAAATATAAGTTTTAGGTTATGCAAATCACCGCATCACAACTTCAGTCCAAGCACAAAGCGCTCATCGATGCATTAAAGCGAGGGGAAACTGTTGAAATCACTTATCACGGACAAACACTTGGGGTTGTCCACCCTGCCCGTCCCAGCATCAATCCGCAACTACAAGAAGCGGCAATGAATGAGTTTTTCGGAATGCACCGCTCGGCTGGTAGGGCTGATGTGGAGGGTGAGTTACGCACTATCCGCAAAGGCCGTCGGGGTGCGCTAGGTGATCTTTGACACCAATATTTTGATTTACGCGGATAGGGGTGTTTTATCCGCCAAGGAATTGATTTTAAATACTCAGCATCGGTCAATTTCTGCGGTCACATACATGGAATATGTCCCTTTTTGCCGTAACAAAAAAGAATTGGCTATTTTTGAAAAGATGCTGAAAGCCTTGCAGTTCACCATTCATGACATAGACAATGGGATTTCTTGTCATGCCCGCCAATTAGTGCGGCAGTTTGCGCTTAGCCATAGTATGGAAATGGGTGATGCGTTAATTGCAGCCACGGCTATGGCACATACTGAAAGCTTATGTACTGGCAACATCAAGCACTTTTCTCAAATTAATGGCTTGTTGCTGGACTATTATCAGCCTGATAACACCTAATCAAAGCACAGAGGCTAAAAATCCGCCCCACCCGTTCAATAGCTGCCCACGCCCGCCATAAACTCGCTGACCCAATCAGCAACGCGCGGCAAACAGCGGCTTAGCGCGGCGTTTTTTTCAGGAATGGCAAAATAATCCGGTTCGTGCAAATAAGGATTGTCCATTCTGCCGACATCTTGGGCATCGTGGCTTAAATCCACTATGCGCCCACCGATGTGGTTGTATTGGTGCTGATAATGTCCGCGGATATAGCCGCCAAACACTTGGTTCATGAACAAACTACCAAATTTGCACGCGCCGGACAAATCATCAGGCCGCATAATGCCCCGTTCGGCAGCTTGTTCGCACCATTTGCCGTAAACAAACACTTTGCTCTGGGCAAAGCGTTCGTAAGAATAGGCGAGCCGCGCTTCCCGCTCCAGCATCCAATCGGTCATGACAGACTGTCCTGCAAATGGCTATAGGGCGGCAAAGTCTGCAAGCGGCTATCTTCGCGGGGCTTGCCGATGGTGAAATGATACAAGCTTTGCAGTTTATCATCGTTAATGCCCAAAATCTCATGGACGCTGTCATCGAAATAACAGCCAATACCTGTACCACGCACCCCAGCCGCCTCCGCTTCCAAATACAGCACTTGCCCAATCAGGCCACATTCCCAAAATAACCGCCGATACTGCCAAGGGGCGTTGTTGATCGTGTCGGCAAATTCTGCCACCATGGCCAGACTGAAAGCACTGTCACTGGCAATAGGTTGGTGGCAAGACAAGGTTTTGGCGGTTTGTTTCAGGTCACCGGAGTATAAATGATAAAACGGCAAGCTATCATGCTGCCTGTGCCAGTCAAATAGCGACAATGTTGCGTCCTGCAAAACCGTTAAGCTAGCTTCATGCCTAGCCAAGGCATACAAGCCTGAAGCCAAACCTTCTACCCGGTGTACGAAAACAAACAAATGCACTTTCGGTTGCGATTGCCAAAAACTGAAAGCGGCGGTGTCCGGCATCACTGCACTGAGTATCCGGTAAAAATCGGCGGCTGGAAGTGCTGCCATTTTGCCATCAAACTGTTGTGCGCTCCGGCGTTGGCGGATAAGCTGGCTGGCTTGTTTCCCGCAAGCGGTGGGCAATGGCGGTTGTTGCGTCACTTGCCAAGGCAATAGTGCCGTTTCAGGTTTATAGGCCGCCTCGGCAACCTCATCTATCACCGGCCAATGGTATAAATGGTAGGCTTTTAAACTGTCCGCCACACCAAACCACGTTGCCGAAGGCAATACAGCACATAAGTCCTGATAAGTTACTGGATCATGTCCGGTGATCTGGATACGGCACAACACATCCGGCGTTTCCTGCTCATTTTTTTTGAAATCACCCGCCCTGTCCAGACCCAACAAACGGGCAATATCGGCATCAGCGGCTTCCGATAACAGGCTGATAGTCCACCCTAAACAGGCCGCTGCATAGCGTAATGCACCCAAGGCATGACCAATATCATGCTGGCAATAACGGAATGCCCGCTCGCCATATTTCCACGCTTCCCGCCAATGGATGGATGACAAACCGATAAATAAACCCGAACCAGTGTTAGTTTCAGCATCGCCGGTCACTGCAAATTGGCAGCGCTGTTCCAACTGATGGTCGTGGCTGACGTAATGGTAAACACCTGCTGGCAACAGCGTGTTATCGGCAGCCAACACATAAGCTTCAGTGGGATGCAAATTGCCGCTGGATGGGTTGCAGCGCAAAGCCCAACGGCTAGGGCCCAATTGTTTCCATGCCGACAAACCAAAAGCCAGTTCCAGCAGCAAGCCCACATTAGGCAATGTTAAGGCTTGCACAGTGATATTGTGCGGCTGGTCAAGATCAGCAAAGCGCACTGGCAAATCCCGCCCTGGCCGTGCTAACGGAAACAGCGCACAACCGGAAAAACGCCGGAACGGGTCGGGTTGGTCTTCCCAATCAATCGTCTCCGGGCCTTTGGCATAGCGCTGTAAGGTATGCTTGGTGCGCTGATGGTAATCCAGGATAGTGCGGGTCTGTGGGGTCATGGCTTTGCCGAAAGATGGGGTATTGACGCGTTTACGTTGATAGCTTACTGGGTTGGCAATTGCCGCGCCAGTATGTGCAATGGATGGACAATATCACCCTTGTCGGCATTTAAGAAGGCCGCACAGACAAAATTGCCGCTAACAACCCAGTCTGCTGCTGCAGTTTTTAGTGCTTGTTGTTTTAAATCGCGCAATTGCCGTGCATTATCGGGGTGGGTCAGCAGATAACTGCCCCCAGCACCACAACACAGCGCATTGTCAGGCAGTGCGGTGAGACTGGCTGCCGGTATTTTAGCCAGCAAACCATAAACGGCTTGCTGGTTTTTTAACACATTGCGTTGGCTGCACGGCTCATGCACGGCAATTTTTTCTGGCAAGGCTTGCAACTGCAAATCCTCAGGCCAATATGCCAACAAAAATTTATGGATGTCATGCAACCGCTCTTTAAATAGCTTGCTTGCTTCAGTATTATCGGTTTGGTATTCACTCAACATAGCACCGCAGCCAGTGGCACAATGCACCACAGCATCCACATCCAATGCATTAAATACCGCAATGTTGTTGTCTATCAGCGTAGCGGCACCAAACCCATTGTGTTGGTGTATCGCCCCGCAACACCCTTGCGCGGACGGTATCAGCACATCATAGCCTATGGCATTAAGCAGGGTAATGGCGGCTTGTAAGGTGTCACGGTCAAAGTGTTCGTTAACACAGCCGGTAAATAAGGCGACTTGTCCGCATTTTTTGCGGGTACTGGGATAATGTGCCGCCAACGGCTTTAATGCGGGCATACGCAACAATGCCGCCGCTTCGTTCAAATGCAATGCTTGCAATAAGCCGCTGTGACGTAAAACAGTAACTAGCCCCGATTTTACCAGCAGCGCCAGCCCAGGCAACAAGCGGGTACGCCATGCTTTATTGGCCACTAATGCCAACGCCAATTTCGCTAGCCTATTGGTTTTTTTTGCCAGTTGGGCTTGGGCTTGGTCGAACAACGTGCCATAGGCCATTTTACTCGGGCAAACCGGCTCACAAGCCCGGCATTGCAAACAATTATCCAAATGCAGGCGTTCGTTTTCACTGATGGCTTGGTTTTCAAGCAGGATTTTGCTGAGGGTACGCACCCGGCTACGCGGCGTTTCTGCTTGGCTTTGGAACAACTGATAAGTGGGGCAACCGCCCACACACAAACCACAGCGCATACAATCGGCGGCTTCGGGCAAATAAGAGCCGGACAAGTGGTTGGCGGGCGGGCTATCATCCATAAAGCCCATTTCCATGAAGTCGTACATTAAGACTCCATCATTTGCACATAGGCGCGGCGCAGCAATTCCATTTCGGCGGGTGGCCTGCCGCGCAATTCGGGTAACGTCCGCAACCGGCAATTCAAGTTTTGCAACAATTGGTGCGGCGGGTCCAGCAACATAAACCGCGCCATATAGACAGTGACAATACCACCCGGGGTGTCTATTTGCTGGCTAAACTCCGCTTCGGCTTTCAACAAATCATTATCCAAGCGGTACAATTGATTGACGGTGTTGACCAAAACAGACGGATGCAGGCTGACTTTAGTAGGCACGGCTTCTTCCTGTTCCAAGGCACTGGACAGTGCCGGTAATGGCGATGGAAAACATACACTGCCATTGGCTTGCTGGGCAAACAATACCAAGGCACTGATGTCGCCTTTGTAATAAAGTAGCAAGCGGTGGTTTTGGTCAAAGTTATCGGTTGCCATGCTGGTCATCCCACAAGGTTTTGTAACTGCTGTCCAAGCGCGACAAGCGGCTATTGCAGGCTTCCAATAATGGATAAGCAGGGAAGCGGCTGCTATTGCCCGCGCTATACCAGCTTTCCATCTCGGCGGTAATGCCTTGTTTGTCGGCGGCGCATTCGGCAATCTGTTGTTTTAGCCAGGCCATGCTGTGGCTGGGGGTCAATTCGGCGACACGGTAACGCACACCTTCCGCAAAAATACGCACCCCACCGCCCTGTGCGGCGGTATGGTACAAAGCGTTGCCATCAACCACTTGCACCCCTGCCAGATAATCAATGCCAAACTCATGCAGTTGCGGCAACCATGGCACGGTCGGCCCCATCAACACCGTTTTGGCATTGCCGGACAATTCCGCCAAACGCGGAAAAGTTTTGTTGGGGATGGAGCTGGCAGTCAAAAAAACCCAGTCGGCCTTGGGTAACAAAAACTCGGCGGCGGCATCAGACACATCACCCATTTGGGGTTGCCGTTCCAACACGGTCAATTGCATAAGGTCTTGATAACGCTCAATGCCGGGATAATGACCGATCACCACCACGTTTTTGCCTTGGATGAGCGGCAGAAAATATTCAAAAACAGTCAAGTTAGGCTGCTCAGGAAGGCTGGGCAATAACAAAGATTCCGGCAAAGCGCGGCTGTTCAGGCAACAATTGATGGCAGCCATAGCCACCGTAGCCTTGTAGGGTTCCCAATCCAAAATCCACGCCGCCAAATCGGCAACTGGTTTGCCCGTCAACATGCCAGACCACGGCAAGGTGCGGGTGGCAATAGTCGGACTCATTGCCAAACCGATTGTGCCTTGGTTATTGCCTTGTGACGGGTTGTCTTGGCACAACGTCCAAACCAAGCCAATCATAACGCGCTGGATCAGGTTTTGGCTGCTACAGGAATCCAGCAACAGTTCGTACAGGCGGTTAGGGGCATACATGCTGATTCGCCCTAACTCAAGCAGTCAGCTTTTGCTCACCGGCAAAACCCACCACTTCCAACCAGTCCGCCACATCGGCATCGACAATTTCCAGGCCGATTTTTTTACAATAACGTATTTCCTTGTCCGTTGGGTTTTTAATTAATGCCCAGCCTTTAGGCTCGCCGCCATCACGGATAATATCCGCCATAACCATACGCTCCGAATCACGGTTCAGGCGCAAACCTAAAAACAGATACTGCTTGCCCTTACGGTAATTTTTTAGATAATCGGGAATGGCAAACCCGCCCATCAATTCGGTAATGTAATCGACATAATCGGCATCAGAAGCGACAAAATTGGCATCCGGCTGTGGCGTACCCATGGGTTTGAACAACACCGGATAACGAGGGTCGATTTGTTCTTGGGGTATCTCAAAATAACTGCTGCCATCAAAGTGATAAATGCGGAAGCGGAATTGACTGGCGGTGATGCGTGCCAAACCAACTATTAAAGTGTGTTCTTCATCGGCATAACTGGCTTGCAGTTGGGTGTCGCGGTTCACGTCAATGACATAGGCGGGCTTCCAATGTGCCAGCCAATCGTGAATGGCGGCCCGTGTCCATTCGGTTTCCCCATAAGTTTTGCTGAGGAATTGGCTAAGAAAATTACGTCCGCGCTTCAGCTCCAAATTCATCGCCGCACGGGGGAACTCATACATCAGCTTAGGCGCCATCGGCCTGCCGTCATTCATAGCTAAAATCAAGCTGTCGCTGGTGGCGGGCATGGCTTGTCCAGTCGCCTTGTTGCGGGCATCAAACAATACCCCTGGGCCAAGGTAAGGGACAACTTTGTTGTCGTAAAGGCCTTCTAGTATTTGAGGAAATGGCGCAGATGACATGAAAAACTCCTTGAGGGCTTAAATAATAAGCTTTTAAGCAAGAAACAATCCAATGTTAAATGGCTTTATATGATGATGATTTATATGATATTACTGCATTAAAATAGAGGCAGGGCATTGTCGGATTTGCCACAATGGGCTTGGTTTTAGTAACCGAGTTACAGCCATTGATTTCTGCAACAACTCCTCATAAGCAGTCGGGTTGGCTCAAATGAGCAGTTTTGCCAGCGTTGTAAGAACCTGCTCGCTCCAGCCTACAGTTCGTCAAGAAGCGTTTTTGGCCTTGACCTTACGAAGGTGTTGAACAGGTTCTGAGATACAAAGCTACTGTGGTATAAATAGATATACGCCTATTGGAATAGCACCCACGTTTCAGGAGACAAAATGCTGACCCAAATTGAGCTACAAAATTTTGGCCCTTTGCAGTCAGTGCAATGGCATAACTTACAGACCATCAATCTTGTTATCGGTAAAAATAGCAGCGGTAAAACGTTTCTGCTCAAGGCAATTTACAGCGCATTGCGTACCCTGGAAGAGTATCAGCGAGGCAATGAGAATCGTTCTGCCGCCGAAATTTTAGCTACTAAATTGTATTGGACTTTTCAGGCGGACAAAATTGGCGATTTAGTCACCAAGGGCGGCGAGGGTTCGTTATCTTATAAAATGACCATGGATACTCGCCAGTTCCAATACAGCTTTGGCAAGGACACCACCAAAAATATTGCTATGTTGGAAAACCATATATTACCCCGCCAAAGCAATTCCATTTTTTTACCACCCAAAGAAGTCTTGTCACTCCAGCATATTATCTTGGCATCACGAGAGAACGATACAGTTTTTGGTTTTGATGACACCTATTACGATCTTGCCAAAGCCTTGCGGAATGCCACAACCTTGGGCAAAAATTACGCCGAATTTGCCCAATCCCGTAAAAGTTTGGAATCCATTTTGTCCGGAAAAATTGAATATGACGAAGCTGTGCGCCGTTGGCAATTTAAAAAAGGTAACCAAAAATTCAATATTGGCGTGACCGCTGAAGGGATAAAAAAAATTGCCATCTTGGATACCTTATTGGGTAACCGCTATTTGTCGCGCGACTCCCTGATTTTTATTGATGAACCCGAATCAGCTTTGCATCCAGCGGCTATTTCTAAATTGCTTGACATCATCGCCATGCTTGCTAGCAACGGGATTCAGTTTTTTATTGCCAGCCATTCCTACTTCGTCATAAAAAAACTGTATCTGATCGCGCAACAACAAAGTTTGTCGATACCGGTCATTTCAGCCATAAACGATCAGTGGCAACAAGCCGACTTAAAAGAAGGCATGCCCGATAACCCAATCATTGATGAATCCATCAGGCTTTATAAAGAAGAAGTTGAGCAGGTGTTGGCATGAATGAAGCCATTATTGAGTCGGGCATGAAATTTGGCCCCTATGATGCAGGCTTATGTTTTCATATAGAAAAAAGCAAGCTTTATGGGCAATTAGGGCAAGGGGTACAAATAGCAGAATTTGCCGTTTTGCGTACATCTATGGACACATCTGCAGTGTGGCTGGTCGAAGCCAAGTCAAGCAGCCCGAGACCGGGAAACCCGGAAGACTTTGATGAGTTTATTAAAGAAATTGTTGAAAAAATGCGGAACACCCTACTCATATTGCTAGCGGCCTTACTGGAACGCCACCCGGACACAACCGAGTTATCTGGCCAATTTAAGGCACTTGATTTAAAAGTGACGGCATTTAAGTTTGTATTGGTCATCAATGGTCATCAAGATGAGTGGTTACCTCCGCTACAAGATGCCTTGAACAAAGCACTGGCACCATTAATTAAGACACTGGTATTAACACCTTTAGCAGTCGCAGTGATTAATGAGAAGATTGCGGTAAAGCTCAAACTTATAACAGATGCATAGAAATGATAAGCTTAACTTTTGCTTTATTTGTTGTAATGGGTGGTGTTGCATGTACAGATCACAATTTGACTGCTTAGGGCTAACTTTTCAGCAAGGTTTTTTTGGCCAGATTAATTTTTGCCGCCAAGTAATCCGTGCCGCCTCGGTCCGGGTGCATTTTTTGGATTAACTTGCGATGGGCTTCAATGATTTCTTGTCGGGAAGCACCTGGTTTAAGCCCCAACACCTCGTAAGCCTCTTGCTCCGACAAATTGTTTTTGCCGCCGCCCTGCTTGCTTTTTTGACCCGATGACTGTTGCTTGCCTGCCTGATAGTGCATCCATAACCGATGCAACTGGGGGGCGTAAGCCAACAGGCTTGGCACAAGCCGAGCGGCAAAGGCCAAGGCAATGCCAATAAATGCCAGCAAGCCGTTTAAATGTCCGCTGACTGCCAGTAACATAAAACCTGCCAGTAAGGCTACACTGAGCAACTGGCGTAAGTAGGCGCGTAACCAAGGCGCATTTTTTTTTAGCAGCCCGCGCAACACCCAGTAGGCGATAATAATCAGCAGCACCAGCAGAACAATGCGAATCAAAGTATTCTCCGCGATTAATGATTCAGGGTTGATAATGCCTTAGAATACACCGTTACGCATACTGCAACCATCCGATTAATAGACACCCAATGCACCAACCAGCCATTCCCGTTTTGGGGTTTGCCGCTTTTAGCGGAACTGGCAAAACCACCTTGTTAGAACAGCTGATTCCGTTACTGACGCAGCACGGCCTTAAAATTGGCCTGATCAAGCACGGGCATCATGATTTTGACATTGATAAGCCGGGTAAGGACAGTTATCGGTTGCGGGAAGCAGGTGCATCCCCCGTCATGATTGTATCGAGCCGCCGACGCGCCATGATTACCGAAATCAACCCGCCCCAAGAGCCCAGATTGCTTGACCAATTGCGTTCATTTGACCCAACAGGCTTGGATTTGGTGTTGGTTGAGGGCTTTAAGTCGGAACATTTCCCTAAAATTGAGCTGCATCGCCCCACCTTGCACCATCCGTTATTGTACCCGCATGACCCGGACATTATCGCCATTGCCAGCGACAGCCCACTGGTTGTGCCGGACTATTTGCCGCAATTGGACATCAACCAGCCCCGCTTGGTGTGCCATTTTATCATCAAGCAATTTTGGGGAACATTATGATAGACATCTGTAGCGTCCAGAGCGGGCCATTGTTGTCCCTGCACGAGGCATTAGCAAAAATCCTTGCGGCAATAACCCCTGTTTATGCTACAGAACGGGTGAGCTTGCTGGAGGCTTTGGGCCGAGTGACCGCAGAAACCGTCTGTTCACCCATTGCCATGCCTTTTGACCGGAATGCCGCCATGGATGGTTATGCTTTCGCCAGTGCCGATGCGATTAAAGGCGAAGCATTTACTTTGGAAGTGGTCGGCACCGCTTGGGCCGGCCTGCCCTTTACCGGACAACTGCAAACAGGCCAGTGCATAAGAATTTTTACCGGCGCGGTGGTGCCTTTGCTGGCGGACTCGGTGGTGATGCAAGAACATGTGCAGGTGGAGGGTACGCTTGTCCATTTTTCTGCTGGCACAACCTGTTTGCAAAACATCAGAGCGGCCGGTGAGGATGTGCAGCAAGGCGGTTGTTTGGTCAACAATGGCAAAAAACTGACGGCATACGACATAGCCCTATTGGCTTCGGCTGGGATTGCTGCAATCAACGTTAAACGACGCTTGCACATCACTATTTTTTCCACGGGCGACGAACTGGCATCTTTAGGCCAAGCGTTGGTGACAGGTAAAATCTATGACAGCAACCGCTATTTGCTGTTAGGGCTGCTCACTGATCCCGCATACCATGTGCATGATGTAGGTATTATTGGCGATGACCTGTCACTTTTACAGCACACCCTGCTGGCAGCCGCTGAAGTGTCTGATGCTATTATCACTACAGGGGGGGTATCGGTGGGCAATGCCGACCTTGTCAAGGCTGCTTTGAGCCATTGTGGGCAAGTGGCTTTCTGGAAAATTGCCATTAAACCGGGCAAGCCAATGGCATTTGGCACCATTGGCAAAACCTTTGTTTTTGGCTTGCCCGGCAATCCGGTGGCGGTGGCGACCACTTTTCAGGCATTGGTCGCCCCGGCACTGGAGCAGTTGGCAGGTATGCGGCCCAAACAACGGCTGCGGCTTAATGCCATAACTAGCTCGGCGCTGCATAAAAGCAAAGGCCGTATGGAATTCCAGCGCGGTATTTTAAGCCAAGACGACACTGGTGTTTTAAAGGTTTCAAGTGCCGGAGGCCAAGGCTCGCATTTGCTCGCGCCGTTGAGCAAAAGCAATTGTTTTATTATCTTGCCAGCGGAGTGCGGGGGTGTAAATATAGGGGACTGCGTTGCGGTTGAACCGTTTGCCACTAGCCTTTAAGACATTTTATTAACAACTTAAACAACTGATGTTACTCGGCATGTTGGCTGAGCGTAGCGGAAGCCCCGCCTACGGCTTGGTTTTCCCGAGTGGCCTGGTTGCGCTCCCTTCGACTACGCCCAGGGAACGTACAGCTTTATCCGAGGCTTCTGGTGTAGGAGAGTGGCCACGCTCCTATAAGCAGACAGCTGTTTGCGTAACATCAGTTAAGTAATTATCCAATAAAGATTAATCGCCACCCGATTGCAATTGCTTAAGCTCTTCAACAACCCGTTGGGCATCCAATGCCGGATCCACATCATCGTCAATTTTGCGTATCACCAAGGCAGGGTCTATGATGAATGTCCAGCGTTTTGCCATCTTCAACACCGGCATTTTTACGCCATAAGCGTCCGCCACCTTGGCATCGGGATCAGCCAATAAGGTGAAGGACAGTTTATGTTTTTGATGAAAATCCAGCAAACTTTTCACTTCATCGGTGCTAATACCATAAACCTCGGCATTTTGTTTGCGGATGGTCAGGATAGCGTCACGAAAGGCACAGGCTTGAGTGGTACAGCCCGGCGTCCCCGCTTTTGGGTAGAAATACAAAACCGTCCACCCCATGCCTTGCCGTGCCGCCAAACTGACAACACTACCATCTTGGGCTTGCAATTGAAATGGCGGGGCTGGCTGGCCCGCTGCCAACTGGCTTGCCTGAACGGATGCCATGAAAGGCAAGCAAGTTAGCAAAAATGCCATCTGCTTTAAGAAAGGGTTATTTTTAAGCATGTGGGGCTCCATGTAAAAGTGGCGGGGGTTTTCTGCTGCTTGTCCCCTCAACATTCCCTGATTGGCTGGTTTGTCAAACCACTTGACTGATTTTGCGCGGCCTGTAACTTTTGTGCCGCTTAGGCCGCTTAGATAGAAGAGTTGCCGGAGCACCGTATTGATCGCGGGCATGCCCCGCTCCTACGCAACGTGCCTTTTGTGTAATATCAGCACTAATCTTCAGCCGGATTTAAAGCAAATCATCCAAAACAGTCTTAAACTCGTGGCCTTTGGGCAAGTAATGGGCGTGGATACCCACACTACGCGCAGCTTCGACATGCATCAGCGTGTCATCAATAAACACGGTTTCTGCTGCTTGCAGGCCATTTTCTTGCAAGACCCTCTCAAAAATGGCCTTATCCGGCTTACGTAAGTTTATTTCGCACGAGTAATACACTTTATTGAAAAACGGCTGCAAATTAGCTACGGAATGGTGATCGGCCAACGTTTTCTCAAAAGCACGGATATGGGTGGCATTGGTGTTGCTCAACAAATAAGTGTTGTAGCGTTGCTTATAGTCCAGCAACTGCTCTAAGCGGTGGGCGGGAAAATCCAGCAACATGGCATTCCATGCCTGCTCCAATGCCTCAATCGGTTGCGGTAAGTGAAATTGTGACTTGATGGTGCTAAAAAATGCTTGTTCCGAAATCAACCCCTTGTCAAAATCATCAAACAACGGCGTTTGTGACAATTGGCTAAAAATGCGATCAAATTGGGCAATGCCCAAAGCCTCGAAAGCACGGTTGGTGCGCGGCATATCCAAATTGATAATGACACCGCCCAAGTCGAAAATGATATTCTTAATCGTCGCCATATAAGCGGCTCCTGTTTGTGTCATAAATGCTGAGGGTTGCCCATCAGAACCGTCGCGCTTGTTTCCGGGCTGTTTCCACAAGGCGGCATTTAATGCTAAGCTATTCAGTTAAATGGTGGCTACCGTAATTTTTTAGCCCAACGGCAGCATCCACCCCTAGTAATGGCTTAACAGATATTGCACTGTCATGCCGCCAATACAGTCTAACTATAGAGAAAAAAATGGCAAAAATAAAAACTTTTGAAGGAGTGTTTTCGGCATCCGATGCGAAATTCTGTATTGTCGCCTCACGTTTCAACAGCTTTATCGTCGAACAGCTCGAAGCGGGCGCGATAGATGCGCTGGTGCGGCATGGTGTGGACAGGGATGACATTCATTTGGTCAAAGCACCGGGCGCATTTGAATTGCCGCTGGTTGTGCAACGCATTGCCGCCAGTAAAAAATACGCCGCGATTATCGCTGTAGGCGCGGTCATCCGTGGCGGTACACCGCATTTTGAATATGTGGCGGGCGAATGCGTGAAAGGACTGGCGCAAGTGTCATTGCATCATGACGTACCCGTTAGCTTTGGGGTGTTGACAGTGGACACCATTGAACAGGCCATTGAACGCGCGGGCACTAAAGCGGGCAATAAAGGCGCCGAAGCGGCATTATCCGCTATCGAGATGGTCAGCCTGTTCAAAAACTTGGAAATTTAATGAGCCAGGCCCGCACCAATGCCAGACAAGCGGCTGTCCAAGCGTTGTATCAATGGCAAATGACCGGACAAAACCTCAACCAAATTGAAGTGCAGTTTCACGAAGAAGACCGCCTACAAGACGCCCAGAAAAATTATTTTGCCGAATTGTTCCACGGTGTGCCGGAACATCTTGAGGCTATCGACGCGGCATTGAGTGAATTTGTTGACCGACCCGTCGATATGGTTGATCCGGTTGAACGGGCAATTCTACGGCTGAGTGCCTACGAACTATTGTATCGCTTGGATATGCCCTATAGAGTCATCATTAACGAAGGCATTAACCTTGCCAAATATTTTGGGGCAGACGGCAGCCACCGTTACGTCAATGGCATTTTGGACAAAATCGCCCAAGCCAAGCGGGCCGTGGAAATTAAAGCGCGCGCTGCCAAACAATAACCCCGCCATCAGCCTAACCGATTGCTTATGCCGATTGCAGAATTTGACTTAATCGCAAAATATTTCACACGCCCCGCCAAAAACCTTAGCACCCGCCTGGGCGTGGGTGACGATTGTGCATTATTGGCCGTGCCGCAAGGCTATGAACTGGCAATCACCACCGACACCATGGTTGAAAACGTACATTTTTTTGCTGGGGCCGATGCAGAAAGCTTGGGGCATAAATTGCTTGCGATCAACTTGAGCGACCTTGCCAGCATGGGTGCAAAACCGATTGCCGTCACCTTGGCCTTGACCTTGCCAGACACCAACGAAGCCTGGCTAGCCGCTTTTGCCAAGGGCCTGCTCAGCTTGGCGGCACATTATCAAGTCGATTTGATTGGCGGCGACACCACCCGAGGGCCGTTGACACTCACCCTACAGGCATTGGGGCTGATACCCACCGGCAAAGCCCTGAAGCGGTCTACCGCACAACCGGGCGATTACATTTTTATGACCGGCAACTTAGGCGACGCTGGCTTGGGCCTAAAAATCGCCCAAGGCTACCTTTGTGCCCAACCCACAGCCGCCGAACAGCGTTTTAACAAACCCTACCCGCAGATTGACGCTGGGCTGGCATTAGTCGGTGCAGCAAACGCGTGCATTGATTTGTCAGACGGACTAGCTGGGGATTTGGGGCATATCCTTGCACAAAGCCAAGTAGGCGCTTGCCTGGATTGGCAAGCACTGCCCTTGTCCGCCGCTGTGCAGGCTTATATTGAAGAGACCGGCGACTGGGCCATGCCTTTAACAGCAGGTGACGATTACGAACTGTGCTTTACCGCCAGCCCCGGACAAGCGGCGGCATTAACGGCAAGCAATGCCTTTGCTTGCACCAAGATCGGCATCATTGAATCGGCATTAGGATTGCGGCTAAATAAAGCGGGTCATATCCAGCCCATAACGGTGACAGGCTTTGAACATTTTTCTTAAGACCGTCGGTAGCAAGCAATTGACACCGCAACAGATTCTGGCAGACCCCGTGTTATTTCTCGCGTTCGGCTTCGGCTCGGGATTGGCCAAAAAAGCACCAGGCACGTTTGGCACGGTGGCTGGCATCCCCGTATATTTGCTAATGGCGCAAACGGACTTACTGGCCTACAGCGTACTTACCTTACTGGCACTGCTGGTGGGCGTATGGATTTGCGACAATGCCGCCAAAAAACTGGGCGAACATGATTTTGGCGGCATTGTCTGGGATGAAATCGTCGGCTTGTTCATCACCCTATGGGCCGTGCCAGTGACCTGGCAAAATATCGGCTTGGGTTTTGTGTTGTTCCGGTTTTTCGACATCGTCAAGCCTTGGCCCATCAAATGGGTGGACAGAAAAGTGCAAGGCGGTTTGGGCATTATGCTGGATGATGTGCTGGCAGGCATTTTTGCCGCCTTGCTGTTGGCTGTGATTGCCTAAACTGCCCCAATGCCTACACACCGATTGCGGGTCTAAAAATTAAAAAAATTATAAAGATTGCTATTTTTTAAAAAGTCACTATAATCTGTTTATTAATCGCGGGGTGGAGCAGCTTGGTAGCTCGTCGGGCTCATAACCCGAAGGTCGTTGGTTCAAATCCAGCCCCCGCTACCAGACAAAAAGACCCCTTTATGGGGTTTTTTAATTTATAGGCTTAGGTTTTAAGCCTATCTATAAAATTTATGGAAGAGCCGTAGGCTCTTTTTTTTTGTGCGAAAGTAAGCGAGGAAACAATGAAGCAGGCCCCTGAGCATTTGGTGGCACTAATTGAGCCAATTGTTGAAGGTTTAGGGTACGAATGCGTAGGTATTGAATATAACCCACACCCTAGACATGGATGCTTAAGAATTTATATTGATAGCACAAACGGCATCACCGTGGATGACTGCACCAAAGTAAGCCATCAAGTTAGCGGCGTATTGGATGTCGAAGACCCTATTATAGACAACTATCAACTGGAAATTTCTTCACCTGGAGAAGACCGGCCATTTTTCAAAATTAGCCAATTTGAGCGGTTCATCGGCAGCAAGGTGGCTGTCAACCTATTTAAACCCGTCAATGCCAGACGTAAAATCACTGGCCAGATTGTCAAAGTGGAAGGGGAAACCATCACGCTTTTGGAAGCGGAACAAAGTTACGAAGTGCCGTTTAGTGCCATCAGTAAGGCGCGTTTAGCCCCAGACTTTAGTTTATTCAATAAAAGCATCGAAAAAGGAGCTCGAAATGGCAAATAAAGAAATTTTGTTGGTGGTGGATGTTTTTTCCAACGAGAAAGAAATTGATAAAGAAGTCGTATTTCAAGCCATAGAGTCTGCACTGGAAGCAGCCACCGTAAAACGCCACGCCCAGCCGATCAAGGCGCGTGTCCATATTGACCGGAAAACAGGCGATTATGCCACTTTTCGGCAATGGGACGTGGTGGACACCAACCCGTCTTGGGATGGCGACGTAGAATTCCCGACCACACAAGTGTTATTGGAAGTGGCCCAGCTTGACGACCCAAACATACAAATCGGTGACGTGGTTGAAGAACCCATCGATTCCGTCGAATTTGGGCGTATTGCCGCGCAACATGCCAAGCAGGCCATTATCCATAAAGTGCGCGAAGCCGAACGTAAAAAAATCGTTGATGCCTATTATCCCCGCATCGGCGAGCTGGTCACCGGCATTGTCAAACGGATTGAAAAAGGCAGTTTATTTTTGGACTTGGGCGGGCATGTCGAAGCGTTTATCGCCAAAGAAGACATGATACCGCGCGAATCCATCCGTATTGGTGACCGGGTGCGCGGCTATCTTAAAGACGTGCGCTTGGAAATACGCGGCCCGCAATTGTTTGTCAGCCGGACAGCGCACGAACTGCTGATCGCCCTATTCCGGCTGGAAGTGCCTGAAATTGGTGAAGGCCAGATAGAAATCATGGGGGCGGCGCGTGATCCGGGTTCCAGAGCCAAGCTGGCCGTCAAAAGCAATGATCCACGCCTGGACCCTGTTGGCGCTTGCGTCGGGATGCGCGGCTCTAGAGTGCAATCAGTCACCAATGAATTGGCGGGCGAACGGGTTGACATCATATTATGGAATCACAGTGAAGCGCAGTTTGTCATCAACGCCATGTCGCCTGCTGAAATCCAATCGATTATCGTCGATGAAGACAAACACAGCATGGACTTGGCGGTGGCTTCTGAAAACTTATCGCAAGCCATTGGCAGGGGTGGCCAAAACGTACGGCTGGCTTCGCAACTGACGGGTTGGGAACTGAATGTCATAGACGCTTCCAAAGCATCACTCAATAGCGAAGCGGAAGACCAAAAAACCATCCAGATGTTCATTGACCAACTGGATATTGACGAAGAAATTGCCACCATCCTTGTGGAAGTCGGATTCAATGCTGTTGAGGAGCTGGCTTATGTGCCGGTCAGCGAAATGCTGGACATAGAAGGCTTTGATGAAGAGCTGGTCAACGAGCTGAGAAGCCGCGCCAAAGATGCTTTGTTGATTAGCGCGATTGCTGCAGAAGAAAAAATTGAAACGACACAACCCGCACAGGATTTATTGGCAATGGAAGGCATGGATACCGATTTGGCCCATGCCTTGGCTAGCCAAGGCATAGTAACGATGGATGATTTGGCAGAACAATCGGTGGATGACTTATTGGATTTCGCGGGTGTTGATGAAGAACGGGCGGCAAAGTTGATAATGAAGGCTCGTGAGCCTTGGTTTGCTGAAATTCAGGGCGAGTAAGATAAAGGGCGGTATTATGAGCGACAAAACAGTACGGCAATTGGCGGAAGTGGTAAAAATCCCACTGGATCGGCTATTGGAGCAATTAAAGGAAGCGGGCTTATCGGCAACATCACCCGATGATACGATTAGTGAAGACGAGAAAATGCTGTTGCTCAGCCATTTGCGTAAGCGTCATGGCAAAAGCGACAGTGATGCCAATAGTGCGCCTAAACGGGTGACATTGGAACGCCGCAAAGTCATGGAAATCAAACAAGCCAGCGTGCCGGGCAGCAGCACCAAAACCATCAGTGTTGAGGTGCGGAAAAAGAAAACCTACATCAAGCGGCCACAGGAAGTGCCGCCCCAGCCAAAACCAGCAGCTGTTGAGCCGATTGTGGAAACAGTTTCCATGCCTACCGTTCCGCCTGTCGTTGTCACTGCCGAACTTGTCGCGCCGGTTGCCACAGACGTGCCGGTAACGGAGGCCGTGGCGGTGCAAGCACCGGAAGTGCCTGTTGAAGTGGTGCTGGCAAGCCAAACGGAAGCCCCGCCCAAACAACCTGAAACTGCCTCCTCCGTGACAAAAAAGGTGCCAGTTGCCAATAAAGGGCCGGTCGCCAATGAGCCTAATGACCCTGATTTTGAGGCGGAAGACAAATTCGCCACCGTAAAGGTGAAAGAAGAAAAAAAGGTCAAGCAGGACAAACCTGTCAAACTGAATAAAGAAGCGGAAGAAGCCAAAAAGAAACAGGAAGAGAAAGAGCGCCGCCTTGAAGAATCCATCAAGCGTAATGCCGAAAAAGTCCGGCAATTGGCAGAAGCCAAAAAGGACGGCCAATTCCGTAAAAAACAAGAAGAGGGTGCCATCAAACCGTCACCTAAAGACAACAAAAGGAACAAAAAGAAAGGCGGTAAGCAACACCACCACAAAGCCGACGTACAAAACGATAGCCGCCACCAGTTCGAAATGCCTGTGGCCCCCATTGTTTATGACGTGACCGTTCCTGAGCATGTCATTGTCTCGGATTTGGCCCAAAAAATGAATGTCAAGGCCGCCTTGGTCATCAAACATTTAATGAAACTGGGTATTATGGCGACCATCAACCAAAGCATTGACCAAGACACCGCGGTCATATTGGTGGAAGAAATGGGCCACAAAGCCATCATGCAAAGTGATGATGACCTTGAAAAAGAAATGCTGGCTGAAGTGCTGCAAGAAGACAACCGCGTGGCCAAACCAAGAGCCCCCATTGTCACCATCATGGGCCATGTTGACCACGGTAAAACTTCGCTGCTCGACTACATCCGTAAAACCCGCGTGGCCGCTGGCGAAGCGGGTGGCATTACCCAGCATATTGGCGCTTACCAAGTGAAGACAGACCACGGTGCGGTCACTTTCCTTGACACACCGGGCCATGCTGCGTTTACCGCAATGCGTGCCCGTGGCGCCGATGTCACCGACGTGGTCATTGTGGTGGTTGCCGCCGATGACGGGGTGATGCCACAAACCAAAGAAGCCGTTGAACACGCAAGGGCGGCTAACGTGCCGATCATCGTTGCGATGAACAAAATTGACAAGCCAGAAGCCAATCCGGACAAAGTCATGCAAGAGCTGTCCGCCATCAATGTATTGGCGGAAGAGTGGGGTGGCGATGTACAGTTCCTGAAAATTTCCGCAAAAACCGGCCAAGGCATCGACGAATTGATTGAAGCCCTGATCGTGCAAACAGAAATTTTGGAATTGACCGCACCGATTGAAGGCGCTGCATCAGGTATTGTCATCGAATCCCGATTGGACAAAGGCCGTGGTGCGGTGGCAACAGTGCTGATCCAAAAAGGCACGTTAGAAAACGGACAAATGATACTGTGCGGGCATGAATATGGTCGTGTCCGTGCCATGTTCAACGAAAATGGCAAAACCATTAAAGAAGCCGGCCCCTCGGTGCCGGTGGAAATTCTTGGCCTGTCCGGCACACCGAACGCTGGTGATGAATTTTTGGTGGTGCAAAACGAGCGCGTTGCCAAAGAATTGGCAAAACACCGTGAAGACCGTAAAAAATCCACCCGCCATGCGGCCCAACAAGCCTCCAAATTGGATGAAGTGTTCTCCAGAATGGCATCCGGCGAAATTGCCAGCGTCAATTTGGTCATTAAAACCGACGTGCAAGGCAGTCTTGAAGCATTGCGCGGCTCATTGGTCGCCTTATCCAACGACGAAGTTGAAGTTAAAGTCATCTTTGGTGGTGTTGGCGGCATTAATGAAGGCGACGCCAACTTGGCGCTGGCTTCTGGTGCCATTTTGATGGGCTTTAACGTGCGGGCCGATGCCACCGCCAGAAAACTGATCGAAGAAAAAGGCATTGACCTGCATTATTACAGCGTCATTTACGATGCCATTGACGAGGTCAAAAAATCCATCAGTGGCATGTTGGCACCGGAAATCAAAGAGCAAATTGTCGGCCTTGCCGAAGTGCGTGATGTGTTCCGTTCACCCAAATTTGGTGCCATTGCCGGTTGTATGGTGGTGGAAGGCTTTGTTAAGAAAAATCTGCCGATCCGCGTGTTACGCGACAACGTGGTCATTTATGAAGGCCAGTTGGAATCTTTACGCCGCTACAAAGACGATGCCAGCGAAGTCAAAATGGGCATGGAATGCGGCATCGGCGTGAAAAACTACAACGACGTGCAAACCGGTGATCAGATTGAAGTCTTTGAACGCACAGAAGTAAGACGGGTGTTGTAAGCATTATGCCAAAAGAGTTTGGGCGTAATGCCCGTGTGTCTTCGCAGATGCAAAAAGAATTGTCGTTCATCATGCAACGCGAAGTGGACGATAGCCGCTTGGGCTTTGTCACCATCAATGAAGTGGCGGTCAGCAAAGATTTGGCAGTGGCAAAAATTTATGTCACCGTACTCAATGAGGACGAAACCGGCAAACGCGCCAATGTTAAGGTGCTGAATGAATTGGCACCGGTCATCCGCCATTTATTGGCGAAACGGATGCGTTTGCGCCATATCTCCGAACTACGCTTTTATTATGACGATTCTTTCGATACTGGGATGCGCGTGGCGGAATTGTTGAGTGGTGTTGATAAGCCTCATGAGAATTAAACAGTGGGCAAACGCAAGTCCGGCCTTAACATCCACGGCATTATATTGCTTGATAAACGCTTAGGGGTGTCGTCCAACAAAGCGTTGCAAGAAGTGCGGCATTTGTTCAACGCCAACAAAGCGGGCCATACGGGCGCTTTAGACCCGTTGGCAACCGGCTTATTGCCGCTGTGCTTTGGTGAAGCGACCAAAGTATCGGGGCTGATGTTGGATGATGACAAACGCTATCATGTGACGGTGCGCCTAGGCATTATGACCGACACGGGCGATGCAGAGGGTGCGGTTATTAAAACCCTGCCCGTACCGGCCTTGTCGCCTGAACAAATCAATGGCTGTTTGCAAGCCTTTATAGGCGAGACCGAACAAGTCCCCCCTATGTATTCAGCACTGAAACATAATGGCAAAAAATTATACGAATTGGCCCGGGCAGGCGAAACCATAGAGCGTGCGCCCCGCCGCATTGTTATTAGCCAATTGCTTATGCTGGCTTTTAATGACGGGCAACTGGACTTGGATGTGCACTGTTCAAAAGGCACCTATATCCGCTCGCTGGCGGAAGATGTGGGGCACGCCTTGGGCACATGCGCCACCGTGACCGCATTAAGACGTGTGCAGGCGGGGCAATTTAGCCTGCAAGAAGCCTACACACTGGAACAATTGCAGGCTATGGACTCCGCCACACTAAACAACTGCTTGTTGCCTGTCGATAGCCCCCTACAAAAATTACCGGCCGTGCATTTGCCGGACGGGGCAGCGGCCAGCATTAGATATGGGCAAACCATCCTACTGGAGGCATGGGACAAAAACACCTTGGGCAGCCACCGCATTTACCACCATGCCGATTTTTTGGGTTTGGGGGAAATGTCAATGGATGGTAAACTAGCCCCTAAAAAATTGTTCAATATGAACAACGAACAGCGTTAACACACAAAACCGACGCCTGTTCAATAAAACCTCTAGGGCTGCACCCTATCGCGGCAATAGAGCCTAACCAAACCGAATTTATCGGTTGTATTTTAAAATTTAATCTTTATAGGGATTATCAATGCCATTTACCGCAGAACAAAAAAGAACCGTTGTTGAAGCCTATCGCCTGACCGAAACCGACACCGGCTCACCTGAAGTGCAAGTTGCCTTGCTGACCGCACATATCCTTCATTTGACACCGCATTTTGCCGCCCACAAAAAAGACAACCATTCCCGTCGCGGCTTGCTGCGCATGGTCAACCAACGCCGCAAACTGCTTGATTATCTGAAGAACAAAGATATCGCCCGCTACCGTTCATTGATCGAACGGTTAGGTTTACGTAAATAACAACCATCAAGAAACGGCACTGCATGTGTCGTTTCTGCCTTTCAGGCCTTACCCAACGGGCTTTCCCTTTTTAAATCACCTCTACGTAAAGGAATCTTTATAGTGACTCCTATTAGGAAACAATTTCAGTATGGCAACCGCACTATCACACTGGAAACGGGTGAAATAGCCCGCCAAGCTGATGGCGCTGTGATCATTGATGTTGATGGCACAACTTTGTTAGTTACCGTAGTCGGCAAAAAAGAAGCCAACGGTGGCGATTTTTTTCCATTGACTGTCAATTACCAAGAAAAAGCTTACGCGGCAGGTAAAATTCCCGGCGGATTTTTTAAGCGTGAAGGTCGCCCAAGCGAACAAGAGACATTGACTTCCCGCCTGATTGACCGGCCCATCCGCCCGTTATTTCCTGAAGGCTACACCAACGAAGTGCAAATTGTCGCCACCGTAGTGTCATTAAATCCTGATGTCGATCCTGAAATTCCCGCCCTGTTAGGTGCTTCAGCAGCGTTGGCAGTATCCGGCCTACCGTTTAACGGCCCAATCGGTGCCGCTTGTGTGGGCTATCAAGACGGGCAATATTTGCTCAACCCCGCGCCAGCAGAGCTAAAAAATTCACAATTGACGCTGGTGGTTGCCGGTACGGCACAGGCCGTGTTAATGGTTGAATCCGAAGCGGCGGGCTTGTCTGAAGAAATTATGTTGGGTGCCGTGCTGTTTGGACACCAACACATGCAGGCCGCCATTAATGCCATTAATGAGTTTGCCAATGCCGCAGGTGCCGGTGCGGTGCAATGGGTTGCCCCTGAAGCTAACGCCGAATTGGTGCAGCTAGTGACAGAAGCAGTGGAAGCGGACATTAAAGCCGCCTACCAAGTTGCCGAAAAACTGGTCAGGCAAGAACAGCTCAAAGCTGTGCGCAATGCCGTAGTCGAAAAGCTAACCCAAGACGGCTCATACGATGCCAATGCCATCCGTACCATTATTGAGCATCTGGAAGCTAAAATTGTACGCAATGCCATTTTGGACGAAAGCAGACGTATTGATGGGCGCGCACTGGATTCTATCCGCCCAATCTCCGTTAGGACTGGCGTATTGCCCAGAACCCACGGCTCGGCGCTCTTCACACGCGGCGAAACCCAAGCGTTGGTGGTGGCCACTTTAGGTACACAACGCGATGCCCAGATCATTGATGCATTGGCGGGCGAATATAAAGAACCGTTCATGTTGCACTACAACTTCCCGCCTTACAGCGTGGGGGAAACCGGTCAAGTGGGTTCACCCAAACGCCGTGAAATTGGTCATGGCCGTTTGGCAAAACGTGGCGTTGCCGCCGTATTGCCCAATATGGATGAATTCCCTTATACCTTGCGCGTTGTCTCGGAAATCACCGAATCCAACGGTTCCAGCTCCATGGCTTCTGTCTGTGGCAGCAGCTTGGCGTTGATGGATGCCGGTGTGCCGATCAAAGCCCCAGTGGCGGGTATTGCAATGGGCCTAATCAAAGAAGGCGAGCGCTTTGCGGTACTGTCCGACATTATGGGCGACGAAGACCACTTGGGCGATATGGACTTTAAAGTGGCCGGTTCAGAAGCAGGCATCACCGCCTTGCAAATGGACATTAAAATCGACGGCATCACCGCAGAAATCATGAAAACGGCCTTGGAACAAGCCAAGCAAGGGCGTTTGCATATTTTGGGCGAAATGAACAAAGCCTTGTCCAGCACCCGTGAAGAAATGTCTGATTTTGCGCCACGCATCATCAGCTTTAAAATTGACCCCAGCAAAATCCGTGAAGTCATCGGCAAAGGCGGCGCCACTATCCGTGGCATCACCGAACAAACCGGTGCCAGCATTGACCTGACTGACGACGGCTTGGTTAAAATCGCTTCAGTCGACAAAGCTGCCGGAGAAGAAGCCCGCCGCTTGATTGAAGAAATTACCGAAGAAGTGGAAGTTGGTAAAATTTACGAAGGCAAAGTAGTCCGGTTAATGGATTTCGGCGCATTCGTCACTATTCTGCCAGGTAAAGACGGCTTGGTGCATATTTCGCAAATTTCCGGCGAACATGTCGACAAAGTCAGTGACCGCCTTAATGAAGGCGATATCGTAAAAGTCAAAGTCTTGGAGATAGACCGCCAAGGCCGTGTCCGATTGAGCATGAAAGACATAGAAGAAAACGACGCATAAGCAGACAGTCCGCTTAGCCACTGCAAAAAAGGGCCGCAAGGCCCTTTTTTTATAGCCTCCCTTTAAGTGTGCCGTTATGGACCCAATTATATTTGATCAGGACTGCCGGTTATGTGGCAGGTTGGCAAGCTTCCTCGACACGGTAAAACAACACCATCCCAGCTACCACGCCCGCCCCGTCGCACCGTTTGGTGATCCCCGCGCACGCTTGCTGGTGGTCGGCCTGGCACCGGGGATGCATGGGGCAAATGCCACCGGACGGCCCTTCACCGGCGATTACGCGGGGCTATTGCTGTACCAAGCACTGTATGAATTTGGCTACAGCAACCAGCCGCTATCCGCATCTTTGCATGACGGCCTGATGCTGAGCGATTGCCGCATCACCAATGCCGTCAAATGCTTGCCACCACAAAACAAACCGAACGGTGCAGAAATCAATCTGTGTAATAGTTTTTTGGCTGCGGAGTTAAGCACATTGCCCAGACAGGCGGTGATATTAGCCTTGGGCGGCATAGCCCATCAGGCCGTGCTAAAAGCCTACCAACTTAAACTGAAAGCCCACCCCTTCGCCCATAATGCCGTCCACGCCTTGCCCGATAACCGATATTTGATTGATTCTTATCATAGTAGCCGTTATAACATACAAACCAAACGGCTCAACAAAAGCCAATTTAATGAAGTGTTCCATAATATTGACCGTTTATTGGGCCGACCCGATAATGGCTGCAAGGGTAATCTTTAATGCATTGATTGGCACTGGCAAAAAGGCGGGATAACACATGCTTGACGACGCACCAGACAATCCGTTTGATGTGAAAGCCTTTTTAAAGGGGCTGACCACACGGCCCGGCATTTATAAAATGTTCGATAGCCGCAACGAAGTGATTTATATTGGTAAAGCCAAAAACCTAAAAAACCGCGTTTCCAGTTACTTCAGAAGCCAGTCCGCCTCGTCAAAGCAACAAGCAATGGTCGCAAAAGTGGCCAATATAGAAGTGACCGTCACCCACACGGAAGGTGAGGCATTGCTGTTGGAATGCCAGCTGATCAAACAGTGCCGCCCACAATACAACATCCTGCTCAGGGACGACAAATCTTTCCCGTACATTTACCTGTCCAGCGAACATGATTTTCCGCAAATCACCCTGCACCGGGGCGCCAAAAAAAAACGCGGTAAATATTTTGGCCCCTATCCCAACGCAATGGCGGCAAAAGAAAGCCTGAAACTATTGCAGAAATTATTCCCCGTCCGCCAATGTGACGACACCATCTACAACAACCGCACCCGCCCCTGCCTGCAATATCAAATCAAGCGCTGTTCAGGCCCTTGTGTCGGCCTGGTCAGCGCACAGGATTATGCCCGGGATGTCAATAGCACCTTATTGTTTTTA
>CAJAWH010000050.1 GCA_903945605.1 uncultured Methylococcaceae bacterium
AACAATATGGGTAAGGCGGGCGGTATACCGGCAGATTTTTTTGATAAATTTGATAAGCCGGAGAGTTTTGCCAAGGCTTCGCAATATATTAAAGTCTACATGTTGAGCGGTATTATCCTTAAAGAAAAAGCGATGGATAATACTTTTTTTAAAAGGAAATTTATTCCCTATCTTAAAAAAAATAACATAAAGCTTGCACTCAATATGGGAGGGGCAACTTGGACGCAACTGGGCAATAGGATAAACGTTGCCAAATATGAAGTTAACCAATTACAACGCCTTAAAAGATTAGGGGTGGAAGTCAGTTATATCGGATTGCAAAGTGCTTTGGGCACACTGGCGCACGGTACAGATGCCGATTATCCAATGGAAAAGAGGCTTCAGGATATTCCGGCCTATGCAAAATTAGTGCACGAAATCTACCCACAAGCACAAATAGGCATCATTGTCGGCTTGACATCCGATCCCAAAGAATACCGGGAAGCGTTTCGGAAAGCACAGAAAGCAATGGACAATATTGGCATACCGCTAGCCTATATGCATTTGGATATGCCCTTCCATATCCCCAAAACCAAAATGCGCGGTGTGACTTGGCAAAATATTAGGGACTTTGAAACTTACTTAGAAAATGAGTTGGGCATTAATTTTGGCATAATCACCACCTCCTATTTTGGCGGGCATCACTCCGACAAAGAATTTCATGATGATGCCATTGATTCAATGAGATGCTATGCCGGGTTTGGCGGGACACCATCGGTCTATTTTCTAGGCAGTTGGTTTGCCCATCCAACAGCAACGGTTCCTGATAATGCCACTGGCGATAATTATCCCGCTATGCGGACAATGTTGGATTTGGGCAAAGAGCTTGAAAAAATCGATCAAGGCACATTACTGACCGGTTCGTCGTGGCATTCAACCTGCACCGCCTATAAGCCGGACTGATTATAGTAGTGCTTGGGTTCAAACGACTGGGGGCGGGATAAATAAACCGTCTGGTCAATGTCCGCATTGGATTTTTGTTGCCGCCTTCACCTATTTCACCTGGCCTCTAAATCAGTACCAAGCCAATGTTCATGGTCAATCAAGTGTTGTGCAGGCAAATAATCCCACCTACACGACCAACTTGCATTATTTTTCTTAAATATAATCAAAGTGAGTTATTGGTTTGTTAATTTCACCCACCATTAATAAAAAATTAATATTTTTATCTGATTTGTTTGGCATCCAAAATCCAGCTCTCCAAAGCGATGATATAACTATTAAATATTATAGGGATGCAGAAAAATTGACCATCAACCCCTTTCTTTTTCTTAAAGGAAAGCATAATTTATTATCCCAGCTTCATATAACAACTGAGCAGAGTCCGCCCGAATTGGTGATTGAAGCTAAAAATGTCACTTTAATTGGTCACGGATTGGTGATTGATGCCCAAGGCAGGCGTATTGTCTCGCACAGTGCCAATTCGGAAATGGGGCGTTTGCAACACCAATCCAATGCAAAACTTTTAATTGATGCTGGCGAACATTATGCCATTAGCCCCGCACTTAAGTATCGGCGCATTGATGAAGAAGTGGCGATTATTTCACAAGCAGGGCAATTGGTTTATGGTCATTGGCTAGTGGACATCTTGCCAAAAATAGCCTTTATGGAAAGCATTGGGTTTACAGGCAGGTATGTGCTTCATGAACCCATCCCCGATTTTTCCAAAGAACTGCTTAAATTATTGGCCATCCCCTTAAACAGGATAATTAGCTACAACCCCAATTTGGTGGCCTTATATTTTCCAAAAGCCTTAATTCCAGGCTCATTACGTTATAGAAGCGCTTTTTCAAAAGGTATGGCTGGTTACATCAAGCGAATGTCCAAACATGCCCAGCCTGCGGGCAACAAAAAATTATTCATATCCCGGGCAAAATTACGCAATAAAAATAGGGTGCTGGCCAATAGTCATGAGTTGGCAAGCTTGGCTGCCAAGCACGGTTATCACGTTGTTTACCCAGAATTGCTTACGGTTGCCCAGCAAATTGGGTTATTTTCTAAAGCCACCATTCTGGCTGGTGAATACGGTTCAGGCATGCATAATTCGATTTTTTGCCACGCCAATTGTAAGGTGCTGGTGTTCCAGCCTTTCAATGTGCCACATTTTATACAAGCAGGTTTATGTTATGTGGCGGGGCAGCCCATTGGTTTTGTGTTTGGCACGGCAACCAGCAAGAATGACTTATTTTCTATTGATAACAATGATGCCAACACGGCATTTGAGCTATTTAATTAAAACACCCTAGCCATACATACCGGCAAAGCACCTACCGGTCTTAACCAGTCATAGTGCTTTGGCTAAGCGCAATAGGGTGAACAGTGCACACGTCCTGACTGCCTGGGCAGACCAAAATCAACACTGAAACTGCGATGAAAATCAGTAAGCATGAAATAAGGATAAGGAACATACTCGACGAAGCTTCCCTAGCCATAGCCAGCCAAGATATTCGCGTATTACTTTATGACAAAGCCACAATGTGCAATGTGCAGCCGTTTTTATTTTTAAATGGCAGCGACGAACTGCATGAGTTTTTTACCGCGCATACCAGGCAAGCCCCCCCCGCGTATGTAGTAGAAGCTGACCACATCACGCTCATAGGCCAAGGGCTTATTGTCGATTCCAAGGGCAGACGGCTTATCGCTGGTGTCCATGAGGTTTGCCGCATGGATTTGGCCCAGAACTTAAGCCTTTTAATTGACGATGGCAAGTGCTATCGCCTTGATCCTAAAATTAGAGTGCGCGACATTAACGAAGATGCCGCGATTCTGTCCCAAGCAGGGCAGGGCGTGTATGGTCATTGGTTGGTTGATATATTGCCTAGGATGGCATTTCTGGATAGCATCGGATTCCAAGGCAAGTTTGTGCTCTACGAGCCACTTGCATCTTTCCAAATACCATTGCTTAACCAGTTTGGCATAGCGTTGGAGCGAATCATTACTTACCAACCCAAACAGGAAGCGCTGCAATTTCGTCGGGTGTTGATACCCTGTGCATCACGTTGGAAAAGCGGTTTTTCTAAAATGTTGGTGCCTGCTGCGGTGCGGCGTTTACCCGGCCAAAAAGCCATGCAGCCACAGGCAAAATTATATATTTCAAGGCAAATCTTAAAAAGCAGTAGCCGCACCATCATTAATCGCCAAGAACTGGAAGCGGTTGCATTGAGTCATGGTTTTGATATTATCTATCCAGAACGCTTGAGCATCGCCGAACAAGCATCACTTTTTTCATCCGCTGCAGTCGTTGCGGGTGAATATGGATCAGGAATGCATAATTCAATATTCAGTTCCCCTGCCTGTAAGGTGCTGGTGTTCCAATCGAAAGCCCGATTTCCCTTTATTCAGGCGGGCTTGTCAAATATAATGGGCCAGCCCGTAGGGTTTGTTTTTGGAGAAACAGCGGGTGATAGGGGGACATTTTCGATAAACTGTCATGATGCGGATCATGCTTTTTCCAGGCTAAGCCATTCATAACATGCAATGCGGGACGGGCACGGATTCCCGTCGCTGTAGGTTTTTATCCACAACAAATAGCACAGTGCTGAACATAACTTACCGTCCCCGTCAGCAGGGTATGGGGTGTGTATTGGTTCAGGGTGGCTTTATTGCTCGTTTCTCCAGACGATACTTTTTCCCCATGCCATAGCTTTAGCTTATTAGAGGTCAATGAATGAGTCGTTGCATCCTGCATATTGGTATGCATAAAACAGGTTCCACATCTATCCAATCTAGCCTGAAGGGTTTCAAGGATAATGCATTTTATTATGCTGAGTTATCGGCAGACCCAAACCACAGTCTGGCCATGTACAGCTTGTTTTCACAGCATCCTGCCCGTCACCACCTGCACTTAGGCAAACAAAAAGCTGACATAGACCGCTATGTGGCAGCAGCACGCAAAAACCTGGCACAGTCCATTGAGCTTGCCAATGGCCGTACCCTGGTAATTTCGGGCGAAGGCATCAGCTTGCTGCCTTATGACAATATCAAGGCTATCCATCAATTCCTAGCCCAAAAATTTGACGATATCCAAGTGGTGGCTTATGTCCGCCCACCTATTGGCTATATGACCAGCGTGTTCCAAGAAACCGTTAAGGTGGTTGCCAATAGCCGTTTTAATATCGAACGCGAATATAAAAATTACCAAAACACATTCAGCAAGTTTGACGAAATATTTAAACCTGGAAATGTCCAATTATGGAAATTTGACCCCAAGGCTTTCCCAGAAGGCTGTGTTGTCCAAGATTTTTGCTTGCGGCTAGGCATCCCTTTACCTAAACAGAACATCGTCAGGGTCAATGAATCCCTCTGCTTGCAAGCGGTCGCATTAATTTACATTTACCGTAAGTTTGGGCAATCATTCAATGCCCCCGCCCTAAAAGGCAAAGACAGTATCCAATTGGGTGAAGCCATAAAAACTATTGGCAATGACCGCTTGCGCTTCTCTTCCGAAATCTTGTTGCCTATTTTGGAACATAATAGCCAAGATATCCAATGGATGGAAAAAAGGCTGGGCCAATCGCTGGCGGAGGATATAGGCCAAACACTCGATACGGACATAAGGAATGAAGCCGACCTTATTCAGGCAGGCGTGAACGCGGCCCCACAGTTATTGCAACTAACCGGTCGTCCCGAGTCTGACTTTCGCCTAACCCAATCACTAGAAGGGGTCGCTTACTTGGTCGGTCAGTTCCGGCAAAAATTGGCAGACAAGGCATCTGACCAATATAAGGTCTTAGCCGGTAATATAGGTCTTGTCACCGCAAAACAGGTGGATGGATGGGCTATCGGCATCAACCCAAACGTCCCCGTCCGGTTAGCAATAAAAGTTAATGGCGAAATGATCGGCGAACAATGGGCGGGATTAAGTAGGCCGGGCCTAAAAGAGCGTGGTTTCCACCCGAGCGGTTTATGTGGCTTTTCCTTTGCTTTTGCTGAGGGGGATAGGCTAAAGGACGGCGACATCGTGACCATAGAACCAACCGATGCAAGTTTTACCCTAACAAATTCCCCCTATACGTTCAATAACAACGAATAACAGCGTATGGGGAAGCAGCCAGCGGCACAGTTGCGCCGTGTCGCAATACGCACAATGTCTATTTAATTACCAACAACATGGATCAGGTATCAATGAAAACAGTATTTATCGGCGATTCCCATTTGCCGAGCTTAAAATCATCCGCATCCATGTCCATTAATATGGAGAAAATATTTTTTATATGTCCTTCCATTGTTGAAATTAATATGGGTATGCTGGCTATAAAAGGGCAAGCGCTTGAACCAACCCACGATATTTTAAAGTTGCATCTGGAAAAACATTATGGACAATCCAAAATTGGCCTTTCTGGTGTAGATGCCGTGGTGCTGGTGGGCTTAAGGACAGAGTTCCCCTACAAACTACTGGAAACGTCAGGGTGTAGCAGGCAAGTGATGCGCTTGGCCATGCTGGATATGATAAAAGAGCAATCCATATCCTTTCATTTGGCGCAAAAGATAAGGGCAATAAGTGACCAGCTAACTATAGTTGTTATTCCAAACCCATTGATCACCTCACATTTAAAAAATATCACCATAGGGACTGCTCCAGGTATTACGCCAGTGACTACATTTGGAAAATTGACAGAATATCCGGATAACTTATACTTAGAATGGCAGTTGATGTTTCAGAAGGCTTTCAACCCATTAGGGGTTCATTTATGCATGCAGAATGACAATACCATTACCGAAGGGATTTTTACTAAACCTGAATTTGCATTGGATGCCAATCTCAATGGGCCAGGCATCAGGCACATGAAAGCCAGCTATTGGCAAGCGGTATGGACTGATTTGAACAAAATCCTTAGTGAATTTGGCAGCACTACCAATAATGTAACGCACTAAAATACAGGCGCTTAAATTGCTTTGCAGGCTGCGCGTGCAATAACCCAAGCGAATACAAGTGGCAGCCAACATCGGCCTTTATCGCCCTATGGACGGGCATAATCAAATCAGAGACCAGCACCCATGCACCCTTATACAAATTTGCCTGACCGGGCCTTTTGGAAAACCGCCATTGCCAACAAAAATATGTTTGATATTGATGGCTTATGGATACCCAAATTTGGCTTAAGCCGACGGGACAAAATTGCAACTTTTGGCTCCTGTTTTGCCCAACATATTGGTAAAGCACTGACAGCCAATGGTTATGCCTGGTTAAATACGGAGCCGACACCGTTTGGGCTGGCATTAGAGAACGCCAAAAAATTCAATTACAATGTGTTCACCTGCCGGACTGGTAATATATATACCACATCATTGTTACGGCAGTGGGTTGAATGGGCCAGTAAAAACAATACCTCGCCTGCTGAATACTGGCTAACAGACACTAGGTTTTATGATCCGTTTCGCCCTAATATTGAACCCAATGGCTACCAATCAGAACAAGAAATGTTCTTGTCCCGCCAAGCCACAATTAACAATTTTAAGTCTGCCATAACACAATCCAATATATTTATCTTTACCTTAGGACTGACGGAAAGCTGGTTCAATGGCAAAAATGGTTACGAATACCCTATGTGTCCAGGCACGGTTGCAGGTAGTTTCAATCCCCAAGAGCATGTCTTTGTCAACCAGAAATTTAATGCCATTAAAGATAACCTGGAGAACGCAATTTTAATGATGCGGCAACTAAATGCAGGTCTAAGGTTTATTTTAACGGTTTCTCCTGTGCCTCTTACCGCAACCAATTCCGGTAACCATGTGCTGGCCGCAACACTTGAATCAAAATCAATTTTGCGGGCAGTGGCAGGCGAACTGATCAGGGAATACGATTTTATTGATTATTTCCCTTCCTATGAAATCATCAATGCCCCCCCTTTCAAAGGTGTTTTTTTTGAAGCCAATCAACGGTCAGTAGGGCAACACGGCGTTGATTTTGTGATGCATTCATTTTTTCAAAGCTTAAAAACACACCCCGAACATGCCGCGCCGGAAGCCCGCCCGCACCCAGTAAAATCCGCCGCTGCAACGGGCAATCAAAAATCAGCCGATGAATTGGTGTGCGAAGAATTGATACTGGAATCGTTTAACCGGCCCTAACGGATAAACTACGGAAGGCACGCCGCTTAAGCCATCATTACATACAAGCCAGTCAGCCGCCATTGCCCTGGCATAGCCAATTCTGGCGGAAGTCCATAACGCCCTGCAATTAAACAAGCTTTCGTAAAAATAGCCACTCCCTGCCACTTTTTGCCAAAAGCAAGACGTTATGGAATGATAGCAACCAATAAGGATAATAGCATTCGTCGCGCCGTGTACACAGCTTTTTGAAATCTTACTATGCCTAATTGGAACACAACTTGAATTAGACATAGTTACGCTTTAGCCACTACCCCCTTTTGCAATTAGCCGCCTAAAACAACCCTGAAATTTTACCGTTGTCATCAATATCTATCCGCTCAGCGGCGGGTACTTTGGGCAAGCCGGGCATGGTCATCATATCACCGGCAATCGCCACGATAAATCCCGCGCCATTGGCAAGCTTCACATCACTAATTTCCACCGTGTGGCCTGAAGGGGCACCTTTGCTGTTGGGGTTGGTGGAAAAAGACATTTGTGTTTTCGCCATACAAATCGGGAAATGCCCGTAATGCTCCTGCCAAGCAGCCAGTTGGGCTTTCACTTTGGCATTGGCGGTAATGCCCGCCGCTCCATACAGCTTGGTGGCGATGGTGGCTATTTTTTCCCACAACCCCAATGATTCATCATACACATAACTAAAAGTCGGTTCGCGTCCATCGACCACCGCAGCAACTCCATAGGCCAAGGCTTCCGCCCCTGCGCCGCCTGCCGCCCAGTGTTTGGACACTATGCAAGTGGCTCCTAGTTGCTGGCATTGCGCCTGCAACCAGTTGATTTCCGCTTCGGTGTCAAAGGTGAAATGGTTGATGCACACCACACACGGCAAGCCATAATGTTGAGTGATATTATGGTAATGGCGTTCTAGGTTGGCAAAACCTTGTGCCAAGGCGGCCAAATTTTCTTGGTTCAGCGCTTCTTTGGCAATACCGCCGTGGAATTTTAACGCCCGCACCGTCGCCACCAACACCACAGCGGAAGGCTTTAAGCCGGACATCCGGCATTTGATGTCAATAAACTTTTCCGCGCCCAAATCCGCGCCAAAACCCGCTTCAGTTACCACATAATCCGCCAGTTTAAGGGCGGTTTGGGTGGCGGTCACGGTGTTGCAGCCGTGGGCGATATTGGCAAACGGGCCACCGTGGATAATGGCGATATTGTTTTCTAAAGTCTGTACCAAATTGGGTTTGATGGCATCTTTCAGTAACGCCGCCATTGCACCTTGGGCGTTCAGGTCGCTGGCATAAACGGGCGTGATTTTGTCCGATTTATAACCAATGACAATACGCCCTAAACGCGCTTTCAGGTCTGCACGGCTAGTCGCCAAACATAAAATGGCCATCACTTCGGAAGCCACCACAATATCGTAACCATCTTCGCGCAAATAACCATTAGCCGCGCCGCCCATACCGACGACTATATTCCGCAAGGCACGGTCGTTCATATCCACCACCCGTTTCCACTGGATACGGCGCGGGTCAATATCCAGCTCGTTGCCGTGGTTGATATGGTTGTCAATCAATGCCGACAGCAAGTTATGCGCCACCCCAATGGCATGAAAATCACCGGTAAAATGCAGGTTAATGTCTTCCATCGGCACCACTTGCGCATAACCGCCGCCCGCCGCACCTCCTTTTACCCCAAAACAAGGCCCTAAAGAAGGCTCGCGCAAGCACATGATGGTTTTTTTGCCAATGCGGTTTAACGCATCACCCAAACCGACCGTAGTGGTGGTTTTGCCTTCACCGGCCGGGGTCGGGCTAATGGCGGTGACCAGAATCAACTTGCCGTCAGCTTTATCCGTCAGGCTGTTAATATATTCCAGCGATATTTTCGCCTTGTAATGGCCAATCGGGTCAAGGTGTTCAGGGTCAATACCGTAGTGTTGTTTAGCCAAGGCAATGACGGGCTGCATGGTGGCTTGTTGGGCGATTTCTATGTCAGACATGTTTAATCCTGAGTGATGCTTAAAGGGTAATGCTTAAATGCCAGAGGGCATTGTTTTTAGAATTTTTAGGC
>CAJAWH010000051.1 GCA_903945605.1 uncultured Methylococcaceae bacterium
GGTTTTTAATCCACGCCCCAAGTCTTGCAAGGCTGAAATCATTTTGGGGTCTGTTATCATGTCGCTCATTTTTTCCTCCTTTAGTGCCATATTTTATGGCATTCAAAAATAAGCGGTTACACGGTTTTATTTACACCCTCAACTTTATGTGATGAAGGCGATCTTCTAATATGTGTACGTGGTTCAACAACAGGCCGAACGAATATTGCGGGATTTAAGTCTTGTATCGGACGCGGAGTGGCTGCCATACGTCCATATTTCGCTGATCAGTTCATACGATTGTTCATTTGGAGTCAGCGATCATCGATAATAGCTATTGGAAGGGGAATAGCTTTCCAGAGTATAAGTAAAAATCAAATTGAAGAATTAGCTATCCCACTCCCCCCCCCTAGCCGAACAACACCGCATCGTCGCCAAAGTCGATCAGCTCATGGCCCTGTGCGACCAACTGGAAAGCCAACTCAGCAGCACCGCAACCGACCGCCGCAGCTTGCTGGAAGCCATCCTGCACCAGGCACTGCTGCCAGCGGGCTAAGCTACTGAAAATAGCCTTGGTTCAGTTAAGCCAGCCGCTAAAAAATCTGCATGTTCCGATTGGGCCAAGTACTGCCCGCTGTCGGTTGCCGCGCCCAAGCCAATGCGTCTGCAATATCTTGCTCCCCTAAATCCAGTTCCGCCAGCTTGGCGCGCACCGCATCAGCCACCGTTGCTGTGATGCTTTTTGGCATGGATGCAGCCAGGCAATCCACTATCAACCACACCCATTATTCGTTGTTTCGAGTGAAATTGGGCTACAATGATTTATTTGATTTTGTTAGGGGCAACCATGCCAACCATCAGCATGTTTTACGGTATTCTTGTATCCATGTATGTTTTCGATTCGGATAAACATCATTTGCCGCATATCCATGTCCGTTATAATGAAGTTAATTCAGGCGTGGATAGAGCTGCATCAGAATGACCTAATGGCTGATTGGTATCTGGCCACCAATGGCCAGACGCCTTTTAAAATAGAACCTTTGCGCTAAGTTATGACGATGACACCTGATGTGGTTCAAGTAAAACCACTAGCCGATTATTGCTTGGAGACCGTTTTTGAAAATGGCGAGCGGCGTTGGTTTGATATGAAACCATTGCTTTCTTATCCAGCCTTCTCGGCATTGACTGAACAGAATCTTTTCATGAAGGCGTCCGTCGCATACGGTACTGTGGTATGGAACGATGAGATTGACCTTTCTCCAGATACGCTTTACCTTCGTGGTCGGCCGCTTTAAAAATAAATCCGTACGGCCTGACAACGCAGGTACGCTAACAAGCCCTGTTCAGCCTTTAATAACCCCATCTTCCATGTGCAACACTTTGCCGATTTTTGCCGCCAGCTCATGATCGTGGGTGACCACCAAAAAGCTGACATTCAGCTCTTGGTTAAGCTCCAGCATCAATTCATAAACTTGGCTGGCGGTTTTGCTGTCCAAGTTGCCGGTCGGCTCATCCGCCAGCACAATACTGGGGCGGTTGATCAGCGCCCGCGCCACCGCAGCACGTTGGCGCTCGCCACCCGATAGCTCGCCAGGTTTGTGTTCAATACGATGCCCCAGCCCTACCCGTTGCAACAAGGCGGTTGCCTTAAGCCGTGCTTCGCTGACTTTGAGGCCAGCGATCAGCAGTGGCATGGCGACATTTTCCAATACCGTGAACTCGCCTAACAGATGATGTGACTGGTAAATAAAGCCCAGTGACTGATTGCGCAACTTGGCCAATTTGGCGCCTTTGACCGTATTGAGATTGACACCGTCCAAGACCACCGAACCGCTGCTGGCTTTTTCCAGCCCACCCAGCAAATGCAGCAAGGTGCTTTTGCCGGAACCGGAAGCGCCCATGATCGCCACCCGCTCACCGGCATTGATTTGCAAATCGACACCTTTTAGCACTTCAACATGCAGCCCGCCTTGGTCGTAACGTTTGCTCAACTGTTGGCATTGCAAAATGATCCGGTCACTCATAACGCAGCACCTCCGCAGGGTTGATTTTCGATGCTTGCCAAGCAGGGTATAACGTGGCCAGCAGCGACAGCCAAAAAGCCATACCGGCAATCACGTAGACATCAGCCCAAACCAGTTTGGAAGGCACTTGGTTGATGTAATACACATCCGCCGCCATAAACTGCACATGAAACAGTTTTTCGATGGCCGGTACGATGGTTTCCACGTTTAACGCCAACGCCACGCCGCCCGCGGTGCCCAATGCCGTGCCAAACAAGCCGATAACGGTGCCCAACACCATAAAAATGCCCATCACTGAACCCGAGGTAAGGCCCTGTGTCTTCAAAATGGCAATATCGCCGCGCTTGTCAGTGACCACCATCACCAAGGTGGAGACAATGTTAAATGCCGCCACTGCCACAATCAGCAAGAGAATGACAAACATCACCCGTTTTTCGATTTGTACGGCACGGAAGAAGTTGCTGTGCGCCTGAGTCCAGTCACTGACAATATAATCTTGCAAATATTCCCCCATGCTGTGGGTGATTTGCGGCGCGTTGAACAGATCGTCCAGCTTGATCCGCAAGCCAGAAACGGCGCTGTCCAAACGGAACAGCTTGGCGGCATCTTCGATATGGATTAACGCCATATTGCGGTCATACTCGTACATGCCCACCTGAAAAGTGCCCACCACAGTGAACCGGCGCAACCTGGGCACAATGCCCGCTGGCGTGGAATTGACCTGCGGGCTGATGACGGTGACTTTATCGCCAACCAGCACGCCCAGATAATTGGCCAATTCTTGCCCCAGCACTATGCCGTATTCGCCCGGCACTAGATTGGCCAGCTTGCCTTGGTGCATTTTTTGGGCCACGTCAGAAACTTTGCTTTCGGTGGCGGGCATAATGCCATTAAGCATGGTGCCACTGACGCGCCGGTCGGCATTGATCATCACTTGTCCGGTAATAAACGGCGCCGCCCCTTCAATATGCGGGTAATCTTTGATGCGCCTGTCCAAGCCTTGCCAATCGTCCAGTTGCCCGTTTGGCCCGGTAATGGTGGCGTGGGCGGTCATGCCCAATATCCGTTCGCGCAATTCCGCTTCAAAGCCGTTCATCACGGACAATACCGTAATCAGTGCGGTGACTCCTAAGGCAATGCCCAAAACCGATGTCAGGGTGATAAAAGAAATAAATTGGGTGCGGCGTTTGGCCCGTGTATAACGCAGGCCGATATAAAAAATCAGTGGTTTGAACATGAAATCCTGGAGGGGTTAAAATTCAGTTTTTTTGCATTGGGGGCAGAAGCCGTACAGGTACAAGCTATGGTCAGTCAGCTGGTAACCCAGTTTTGCGGCAATTTCCCGTTGCCGGGCTTCAATCAGCTCATCGGTGAATTCATCCACTTTGCCGCAACTCATGCACAGGATATGGTCATGGTGGTCACCTTTTGCCAATTCGAAAACGGAATTGCCGCCTTCAAAATAATGGCGGGTCACTAATCCGGCGGCTTCAAATTGTGTCAAGACACGGTACACCGTTGCCAAGCCGATTTCTTCATTTTCGCTAATCAGGATTTTATAAACTTTTTCTGCTGTCAAGTGATGCTCATCAACTTGTTTTTCCAAAATCTCTAAAATCTTCATCCTTGGCAAAGTGACCTTAAGGCCCACATTTCTTAAATCATTTGATTCCAACAGATTCTCTCCGGTTTAGCCCAATACTTGATTGCTCCAGTGCCATTGTAGCCTTTTTGGGCATCAAGGGCATGACTTTATAGGATTATTGCCGGACATCCTGTATCATTAAAAATTTAGTTTTCCTAAGGCTCAATGAGAACGTCGCTTTTGTCTTGGCTTTCGGCTTGCCCGCACCGCTTGTGCAAGCCCGCCCGCCCGCTGCTGCTATTTGCCATACTGGCGCAAACGGCTTGCTCCACCATCCTGAACAATTTGCCCGGGGTTTATAGCATTACCATTCAACAAGGCAATATTGTTGATCAGGCTATGATCGACCAGTTACGCCCGCACATGAGCAAACGCCAAGTGCTGTTTATCATGGGATCACCCATGCTGGAGGATTTTTTTCATGAAAACCGCTGGGACTACCTTTATTACAACAAGCCCAGCGGCAGTGACTTGGTACAAAAAAAGGTCACTTTATATTTTGAAAATGACCAAGTGGTTGCCATTCAAGGCGATTTTAAACCGGGTGGTGGCCCAGCGGTAAAACCGACCGAACAGCTGCAAACGGCTTATTTGCCCAAACGTAAGTTTGATAAAACATTAATGGAAAAAATCACCGGTATTTTTGATCTTAGCGACGAGGAATTGGACAAAAAAGCCGCCAAGGCGCGTAATGCCACTGATAACATCATCGAAACAAAAACCACCCGATAAGCCGTTATTTTTTTGCCGCCCGCCGCCTTCTGGCTTCTTTGGGGTCGGCGCACAACGGGCGGTATATCTCCACCCTATCGCCCTGTTTAAGCACATGGTCTGACTTTAAGACCGTGGCAAAAACCCCCACTGTCAAATCCGCCCCGGCTATTTCGGGGCAGCGTTCCTGCAATCCTGACGCGGCAATGGCTTCGGCAATGGTTGCCCCTTCCGGCATATCCAAGGCCACCAGTAGCTGTTGCAAAGGCGTGGCATAAGCCACTTCAACCGCTATCACGTTAGGCGGGCTATCATTTTGCGGCATAAATTTCTTTGGCGCGGCTGGTGAACGAGCTGACCATGGTGTTGCATATCTGGTTAAACACGGCACCAAATGCCAAGCTGGCCAATTTGCCGGACATTTCAAACTCCAAATCCAAGGAAATCTTGCTGGCATCTTCGCGCAGCGGCATAAATCGCCACACCCCCTCCAAACTGGAAAACGGCCCGTCCAGCAAGGACACGGTGATTTTACCGCCCCTATCAATGCGGTTGCGGGTGGAAAACGCTTTTTTAAAGCCGCCTTTATTAATCATCAATTCCGCTTCAACAAAGTCCTCGCCACGGCTGATGATGCGGCTGCCGCTGCACCAAGGCAAAAATTGCGGATAAGATTCTATGTCGTTGACCAGCTCAAACATTTGCAGCGCAGAAAATTTTACTAGGGCGCTTTTCTGGACTAAAGTCATTGCTACACCACCCCGACAACGGACAAAAAGACCACAAAAATAGCCGTTGTGGCAAGGTAACGGATCAATAACCGCCAAGCTTGGTAATGCAACGGCTTGGCCATTGCCAATTCTGCTTCGCTATGCGCCTGGCCCATCATCCAACCGGCAAAAATGGCGATACAAAACCCGCCAATCGGCAACATCAGGTTGGAGGTCAAATAATCCAATAAATCATAGAAGGTTTTGCCGAACACGGTGACATCAGCACCAACATTGAACGACAAGGCCGAACCAAAGCCCAACAGCCAAGTGACCCCGCCAGCGTACCAGCAGGCTTTGCCGCGTTCCATGCCTTTGTTTTCCACCAGCCAGGACACCGCCGGTTCAATCAGGGCAATTGACGAAGACAGGGCGGCAAACACCAGCATCACAAAAAACAAGATGCCGAACAGCCAACCGCCAAACATGTTGCCAAAAGCAATCGGCAAGCTTTCAAAAATCAGCCCCGGGCCAGAATTGAGCGGCAAGCCATTGCTCAGCACAATCGGGAAAATGGCAATCCCGGCCAACAAGGCCACCACTGTATCGGCAACGGCAATAATGGTAATGGTTTCGGTGATGGACACCTTTTTGGGCAAATAAGCGCCGTACACCATCACCGCCCCCATACCGATACCCAACGAGAAAAATGCCTGCCCCAAGGCCACCAAAATGGCGTTGCCGGTCAGTTTGCTGAAATCGGGGTTAAATAGAAAATGCAGGCCCTGAAAATAACTGTCGGTGGTCATGGCATAGCCGACCAATAAAAACAGCAGCAAAAATAGCCCCGGTATCAAAAAATGGATGGATTTCTCAAAGCCTTGGCTAAGGCCACGGGCTACGATAAACATCGTGGCAACCATAAAGCCCGTGTGCCAGAACAGCAATTGTAGAGGGCTGGCGGTAAACGCCATAAACAAGTTTTTGGCCCCCTGTGCATCCACGCCAAAAAAACTGCCGTCTATGGCTTTCAGCACATAGCCACAAGCCCAACCGGCAATGACACTGTAATATGACAAAATCAGCACACCGGCAATCATCCCCATCCAGCCCAAATACGGCCAATGCTCATCGGCGTTGGCTTCTTTGGTCAAGATAGCCATGGTATGGACCGGATTTTCACGCCCGCGCCTGCCGAACAGCGTTTCTGCCATCATTACGGGAATGCCAACTAACGCCACACACAGCAAATAGACAATGACAAACGCGCCACCGCCGTTTTCCCCTGTGATATAAGGGAATTTCCAGATATTGCCAAGACCGACCGCCGAACCGGTGGCTGCCAGTATAAATGCGGTGCGCGACGACCATTCGCCGTGGATTGATTTTTTAGTGTCCATTATTGGGGCCTGTAATAAACTCAAAGATTGTTAAATGCCTCGGCAACCAAATCCGGTGCGGGGCTTTTCTGACTGCTTGGGTAAATATCGAGTAAAATAACAAAATTATTACATTACGTCAGTTTAAAGTTGCAAGCAGTCCAACATGGCCGAAAAAAAGAACCAAAAGCATAAGAATCAGCAGAACAGCACCATCGCCGTTAACCGGCAGGCCACCCATGAATATTTTATTGAAGAACGATTTGAAGCGGGCTTGGTCTTGGAAGGCTGGGAGGTCAAAAGCCTACGCGCAGGCCGCGTGCAGCTTAAAGAAAGCTATGTGGTCATCAAACGGGGCGAGGCTTGGCTGTCGGGGGCGCATATATCCGCACTGCTGTCCGCCTCCACCCATATCAAACCGGAAGCGGTGCGCCACAAAAAGCTGCTGCTCAACCGCCACGAACTGAACAAGCTTATCGGGGCGGTGGAACGCAAAGGCTACACCATTATGCCGTTATCAATGTATTGGAAAGCGGGCCGCGCCAAACTGGAAATTGGCTTGGCCAAAGGCAAGCAATTGCACGACAAACGCGCCGCCTCCAAAGACCGTGACTGGCAGCGTGAGAAAGGCCGCATCATGAAAAAAGGCTAATCGGGCTATGCCCCGGATAAAGCTGAGCGTAGGCGGGGCTTCGACTACGCGCAGCCAACGTGCCACTTCGCTTAGCTAAGGTGCTGCGTAACATCCGTTATTGAAGCATTACAACATTTAAATCGCCACGCACTTCTCTGGACACCCCCATGCAACTTAACGAATTTCTGGACAAAGTCAAAAATCTTGAAGCGCTCAGCTTTAACGACACTATCGCTGTTATTGCCGCAAACTACCGCTATACACCCAGCACTTTCAGCAATGGCTTAGGGGAACAGCAAGTGGTCAATACGGCTGGCACTAACGAAGGCTCGTGCAAAATTTTTGCGTTTGCCATACTGCACGGCTTGACCGAAGCACAAACCCTGAACTTGTTCGGCGATTATTACCGGCTGGACGTACTGAACGATCCGGACGGCACCAGCCACGCCAACATCAGGCATTTCATGCGCTTTGGCTGGGCGGGCATCCGGTTTGAAAGGCAGGCTTTAAGTTCGCCTGAAATCTAATCCCGCCCACAATCCATAGCAAAGCTGCCATGAAAACTAAATGACTTGGCAATCAACTTGGGCGCAACTCCTCCCTTATCACATCACGCAACGCCTCTTTGATGCTGTCAGTTTCCAAGGCGCGGCGCAATGTGTCATTAATCAGCGTCTGATAGCCACGCCCTCCCGCCTTGGCTTTATAGGCCCGTATAACCGACTCGTCCAACATGATGGTGATGCGTTGTTTGCCAATGCCAAGGCTTGGCAACACTTCAGCCAATGGCCTGAGTTCGGCAAATTCGGCGGCGGTCAGTTCAGGGCTGTCATCATCCGGGCTGTCGGCCAATGGCAAAGCATCGACCACATTCCAATCGATGCCCTCAGAGTGCTTGGCAGCTGAATTTTTTTTGTTCACGGGCATTCGCTTTCCTATGTTGGCTTCGTTTTTGACCGGATTACAGGTAAATTTCATGTGTATAATTATACATATTGACAAGGCTGGCATCAAATGATTGACAGCGAAGCCATGCAGCCAACAAACTGATAGCCTAAGCAGTTAGCCTGTTAAACAACCAGCGTCTTGGAAGCCGCCCCGGCCTGCTCTTTCACCAACTTGGGCAGCAAATAGCCCGGCAATGCCGCTTGCAGCTCTGCCATTATGGCAAGGGCACGGCTTTCGGACACCTCAAAATGTCCGGTGCCGCTGGCCTTGTCCAATATATGCAAATAATAGGGCAACACCCCTAAACCAAACAGTTGCTCGCTTAACTGGCCCAATACCCGCGCATCATCATTGACGCCTTGCAACAGCACGGATTGGTTCAACAGCGTGATGCCGTGCCGATGCAGCTTGCGGCAAGCGGCACGGGCCTGCTCCCCTAATTCGTTGGCGTGGTTGCAATGGATCACCATAACGGCTTGCTTGCCGCTTTGGGCGAGCAGCCCAACTAAGGCATCAGTAACCCGTGCGGGTAATACGACGGGCAAACGGCTGTGGATACGCACCCGTTTGAGATGGGCTATGCCATTGAATTTGGCAAATAGCTGGGCAAGCCGCGCATCACTCAGCAGCAAAGGGTCGCCGCCGCTTAAGATCACCTCGCTGATGCCAAGGTCGGCTTGGATATAATCAATAGCCGCCTGTTCGGTCTGCTTGCTGAGCTGTAGGTCACCATAAGGGAAATTGCGGCGGAAACAATAGCGGCAATTGACCGCGCAACTGCCCGTTGTGACCAACAGCACTCGGCCTTGGTACTTATGCAGCACCCCCGCTTGCGGGCTAGCGGCAATATCACCAACCGGATCATCAGAAAACCCCGCATACGCCCGCAACTCATCACTGACCGGCAACACCTGCCTAAGCAGCGGGTCGTGGGGATTGCCTTTTTCCATGCAAGCGGCAAAGCTGAGCGGTACTTTTAGGGCAAACTGCTGGGCGGCGCCGATTGAGGCCGGCAAGCCACCCGCGTCCAGATGCAGGTAGCGGCACAGATCATCTAAGGAAGTGAAAGCTTCGGCGAGTTGTTGTTGCCAATTTTTGGCAAAATGCCCGGCATCAGATTGACGTGCGTTCATGAAAGGGTTTATTTAAAGTTTCTATCATTAAGGGCCGTCCATTATAATGGACGGCTTTTAATTAGCGCGTCAGGCAGAGGATAAAATGGCTGTTTTTAGTACAAGTGAGTTTAGGGCTGGGTTAAAAGTCATGTTGGACAATGACCCTTGTGCCATTATTGAAAATGAATTTGTCAAACCGGGCAAAGGGCAGGCTTTCAATCGGGTAAAAATCAGAAACCTGAAAAGCGGCAGGGTCATAGAGCGCACTTTCAAATCCGGCGAATCATTGGAAGGGGCCGATGTGGTCGATGTGGAAATGCAATACCTATATAACGATGGTGAATACCGTCATTTCATGGTGGCAGAAACCTTCGAACAATATCAATGCGATGACAAAATTGTCGGTGATGCCGCCAAATGGCTGAAAGACCAAGATTTATGTTATGTCACCCTGTGGAATGACTCGCCCTTGGCAGTGACCCCCAGCAACTTTGTCGAACTGACCATTGTTGAAACCGATCCGGGCGTACGTGGCGACACGTCCGGCGGCGGCGGCAAACCGGCCAAATTGGATACCGGTGCCGTGGTGCGTGTGCCTTTGTTTGTGCAACAAGGCGAAGTGATTAAGGTTGACACCCGCACGGGCGAATACATTTCCCGAGTGAAAGAATAAGTGCAAACCGAATGGCATCCCACCTGCACGCTTGAGCTATTGCAGCTAAGGGCAAAATTATTGGCTGAAATCAGGGCTTTTTTTGCTGGCAAGGGGGTGCTGGAAGTCGAAACGCCCTTGCTATGCACTGCCATAGGCACCGATCCGCAACTGGATTTTTTTACTTGCCAGCCGCAGATGCCGACCTTGCCCGAGCAGTTGTATTTGCAGACTTCGCCAGAATTTGCCATGAAGCGCCTATTGGCTGCCGGTAGCGGCTCTATTTACCAAATTTGCAAGGCCTTTCGCAAAGGCGAATCAGGCCGTCACCATAACCCTGAATTCTCCCTGCTGGAGTGGTATCGGGTGGGTTTTCAGTTGCCAGAACTCATGGCGGAAGCCGCCGAACTGGTCACCACCTTGTGCCAAGGCCGCCAAACCTTGCAAGCCAGCCAATGGTTCAGTTATGCCGATATTTTTCAGCAAACCACAGGGTTGGATGCGCTTAACTTTAGCCATAGTCACTATTGCCACTATGCCAGCCACAACGGCCTACCGGAAGCCATCGGCCTGTGCGGTGCTAACCACGCACTCTGGCTAGACATGCTGTTTAGCCATAAAGTACAGCCATTGCTGGGCCGTTCTGCATTATGCCTGGTGTATGGCTACCCCGCCTGCCAATCCTCTTTGGCCAGGCTTAATGCCGACAACCCGCTGATAACTGACCGTTTCGAGTTGTTTATCAATGGCGTGGAACTGGGCAACGGCTATTACGAACTGGCTAATGCCAGCGAGCAAGACCGGCGCTTCAGCCATGAACTTAAGCTAAGGCAACACGCGGGCCTGCCTGCCGCAACCAAGGACACGCGCCTGCTTGCCGCGTTAGAGTCCGGCCTGCCTGATTGTTCCGGGCTTGCTATTGGCATAGACCGGCTGCTCATGGTGTTGTCAGGCCATACGCACATTAGCCAAGTGCTTGCCTTCCCCATCAGCCATGCTTGAACAGGCTTGCCCCCATCCCCGACTTTTTCCGAAAACACAACTGAATCAATGGCTATAATGGCCTTAAGCTAATCTAAAGACTTACTGTGCTATAATTTGCCCATCTCCTGCTTGCTCTTCAGCCGTAAACTTTCTAGCTGGTTACATGAATTTAAAATCTTTTTCCCGCCCGTTATTATTAGGACTGCTGGCGTCGCAATCGGCATTTGCCGATGAAGGTTTTTTTGTACAAAACATTCAAGTTAAGGGGCTGCAACGTATTTCTGAAGGCACGGTGTTTAACTATTTGCCCATCAATGCCGGAGAAAAGTTCACCAAAGAAAATGTCGGCCCAGCCATCCGCGCCTTGTTCAAGACCGGTTTTTTTAAGGACATCTCGCTGGAACGGGAAGGCAACACCCTGATTGTCAACGTGGTGGAACGCGCCTCCATTGCCAAAATTGTTTTCGAAGGCAATAAAGATTTAAGCAAGGATGACCTAAAAAAAGCAATGGACAAGATTGGCATGTCCGAAGGCAAGGTTTTTGACCGCCAAGTGCTGGACAAGGTTGAGCAGGAACTTAACCGCCAATACCTCAGCCACGGCAAATACGGCCTAAAAATCAAGACGGAAGTGACCAACTTGTCGCGCAACCGTGTTGGCATCAACGTCAACATATCCGAAGGCAGGGCGGCCAAAATCAAGCAGATCAACATTGTCGGCAATAAAGTTTTCCCAGAAAAAGCCTTGTTGGGCATTTTAGAGCTCAGCACCTCCAACTTGTTGTCGTTCTATACCAAAAATGACCAATACTCCAAACAAAAGCTGTCCGCTGATTTGGAAACCTTGCGCTCTTATTACCTTGACCGCGGTTATATCAATTTTTCTATCGAATCCACCCAAGTTGCCATCACGCCCGACAAAAAAGACATTTACATCACCATCAATGTCAAAGAGGGCGATGTCTACACCTTAGAAAAAGTAAAATTGGCGGGCAACCTGATCGTAAACCCTGAAGAACTGATCAAGATTGCCAATGTCGGCCCCGGGGAAATTTTTTCCCGAAAAAATGCCACCGAAACATCCAAGGCCATTTCCGACCGTTTAGGCGACGAAGGCTACGCATTCGCCAACGTCAATATGGTGCCGGAAATCAACGAGGACAAAAAAACCGTTGATATGACTTTTTTTGTTGACCCCGGCAAACGGGCTTACGTCCACCACATCAACATCAGCGGCAACACTAAAACCCGTGACGAAGTGGTGCGCCGCGAAATGCGCCAAATGGAGTCCAGTTGGGCCTCCAGCTCTAAAATAGAACGTTCCAAAACCAGGCTGGAACGCTTAGGCTATTTTGAATCGGTCAGTGTCGAAACCCCGCAAGTCCCCGGCACCGCCGACCAGATCGATGTCAATTATGGGGTAAAAGAAAAGTCCTCCGGCAACCTGTCAGCAGGTGTGGGCTTCTCCCAGGTGCAAGGCATTGTGATCAACGCCAACATTTCGCAGGACAATATTTTTGGCTCAGGCAAACGGGTCAATCTCGGTTTCAACAACAGCAACTATGCCACCAACTATCAGGTGGGCTTTTTAAATCCCTACTTCACCGCCAATGGTGTCAGCGTCGGTTACAACCTCAGCTACTCGGCCCGTAATGCCGGACAGATCAACATTGCCAACTACTCAACCAAAGTGATTGATGGCAGCATGGACTTTGGTATCCCGCTGAACGAGTTTGACCAACTGCGTATGGGCTTTGATGTCAAGCATACTAACTTAAGCACAGTCACTGCCCGCGATGTCAACGGCAATGTGATTTTTGCCTCGTCCAAACAAATCGACAGCTTTCTGGCCACGCAAGGCAGCTCTTTTTTGACCTACGCGCCGACCATGACTTGGACACATGACACCTTAAACCGGGCCATTTTCCCCAGCAAAGGCGGACAGCAGCGCCTTTCCGGCCAAGTCACCCTGCCGGGCAGCGGTCTTAGTTACTATAAGGCCAGCTACAAACACCAATTATATTTTCCGTTGGCAAAAGACGTGACCTTGCGGATGCAAGCCGAAGCCGCTTATGGCAATGGCTATGGCTCGACCCACGGCCTGCCTTTTTTCGAAAACTACTTTGGTGGTGGCACCGGCTCGATACGCGGATTCAGGAACAACACCTTGGGGCCACGGGATTCCAACGGCTACCCGTTGGGTGGTTCAACCAAAATGATCGGCAATGCCGAAGTGTTTTTCCCCGTACCCTTCCTTTCCGATGTCAAATCTGTCCGCTTAGGTACTTTTTTTGATATTGGCTCCATCAGCAACAGCTTTTCCGCAAACAATTTTAGATATTCGGCGGGGCTGTCCGGCGAGTGGCTGTCCCCTTTCGGGGCCTTGTCAGTCAGTGCGGCCGAACCGCTTAATTCCGGTCAGACCACCTATGTCGACAACAATGGCAACACCCAACATATCGTTGACCAAAAGCAGTTGTTCCAATTTAACTTTGGGCAAAATTTCTAAGCAAAGATATAGGGCAAGACAAGCTTATCGCCTATAATCAGAACCCTAACTTAAAAAACCCATTTATTTATCATCTATCCGGAGATCGTTTTAACAATGAAAATGAAACTTGCATTATTTTTGGGGCTGTCTTTGGCGGCAAACGCGAGCTTTGCCGATTTAAAAATAGGCTTTGTCAATATCCCCGCCGTGCTTGAAAAAGCGCCACAAGCGGAAAAAGCCAAAAAACGCCTGGAAATGGAGTTTTCACCCCGTGACAAACAGTTGCTGGCGCAACAAAAAGAAATCCAAAGCAAAGAAGAGCGCATGACACGTGACGGGACGGTCATGAGCGAATCCGAACGCAACAACTTGGAAAAGGAAATACTGAATAAAAAAAGGGATGCGAAAAGATCGCAACAAGAATTTAGCGAAGACTTCAACGCCCGCCGCAATGAAGAATTGGGCAAATTACAAAGCCGCATTGTTGAGGCCATCCGCTTGATTGCCAAAGACCAAAATTTTGATCTGTTGCTGACCGATGGTGTCATTTACGCCAGCGAACAAATAGACGTAACCGCTCAGGTGCAGCAAAAACTGATGACCCTTCCCGAGTAACATCGCCCGACCAGTTTTTCCATCTGCTCATGACACTTCCAATAATAACAATATGTCTGCAATATTAGATATTTTACAAATACAAGAATTTTTACCGCACCGCTATCCTTTTTTGCTGGTTGATAAAGTGATCGAATGCGAGCCTGGGGTACGTTTGCTGGGTGTCAAAAATGTCACCTATAACGAACCATTTTTTCAGGGGCACTTTCCGCAAAAACCGATTATGCCAGGCGTATTGATTTTGGAAGCATTGGCCCAAGCCACTGGTTTGCTGGCCTCTGAAACGGCAGGTGATGAGCTGGATGGCATGATTTACTACTTGGTGGGCATCGACAAAGCAAAGTTCAAACGCCCCGTCATACCGGGCGACCAACTGATGCTGGAAGCACGATTCATTAAAAGCAAACGTAATATCTGGGCGTTTGAATGTCAGGCGGAAGTGGACGGCGAATTTGTTGCCAGTGCCGAAATCCGTTGTGCAGCCGTGGTGGACTAATTTGATTGACCCAACTGCAAGAATAGACAGCCGTGCAGAACTCGCCGATGATGTCGTCGTCGGCGCCTATTCGGTCATTGGCCCGGAGGTGACCATTGCCGCCGGCACGGTGATCGCCTCGCATGTGGTCATTAAAGGCCCCACCAGCATCGGACGGCACAACCGCATTTACCAATTTGCCTCCCTCGGTGATGACCCGCAAGACAAAAAATATGCGGCGGAAATCACCCGTCTGGAAATTGGCGACCGCAACACCATCCGCGAATATGCTTCCATGCATCGCGGCACCTTCCAAGACCATAGCGTAACGCAAATCGGCAACGACAATCTGTTCATGGCCTATACCCACGTGGCCCATGATTGCGTGATAGGCGACCATGTCATCATGGCTAATGGCGCCTCTCTAGCGGGGCATGTGCGGCTAAACAGCCATGCCATTTTAGGTGGTTTTACGTTAGTGCATCAGTTCACCCAGATTGGCCAATACAGCTTTGCCGCTATGGGCAGTGCCATCACCCAAGACATTCCACCCTTTATCATGGTCGGCGGGCGGCCCACCCGTCCGCATGGCATCAATTCCGTCGGTATGGAACGCAACGGCATCAGCGCCGAAGATATCCGCCTTATCAGAAAAGCCTATAAGCTCATTTACAAAATGAATTTGCGCTTGGAAGATGCCATAGACCAAATGGAAGACTTGGCGGCCGACAGCAAAGAAGTGTCACAAATGGTCAGCTTCTTGCGTAACGTCAACCGTGGCATTTTGCGCTGACCCCACAAACCCCAGTGACCACCTGCTAATTGCCGGTGTGGACGAAGCAGGCCGGGGGCCATGGGCCGGGCCGGTCATGGCTGCGGCAGTCATACTCGACCCCAAGCATCCTATTGCAGGACTTGCCGACTCCAAAACCCTCAGCGAAAACAAACGCGAAGCCCTTGCCCCACTGATTAAATCCCACGCCCTAAGCTGGGCCATAGCAGCAGCCAGCGTCGAAGAAATAGACCGCCTCAACATCCTGCAAGCCACCTTATTGGCCATGCAACGCGCAATTGCCGGACTGCACCGACAACCCGACCAAGCCTTGATCGACGGCAACCGCTGCCCACCACTCAACATCCCCGCCCAAGCCATCATCAAGGGCGATAGCAAAATTGCCGCCATCAGTGCCGCCTCTATCTTGGCAAAAGTGGCGCGTGACCATTTGATGCATGAGTATCACCAACAATACCCTAATTTTGCTTTCCATCAGCACAAAGGTTATGGCACTAAGCAACATTTGGCGGAGCTGCAAACCTTTGGTGTATTGCCTATACACCGTAGAAGTTTTAAGCCGGTTGCGGTGCAGTTGGGCAATAAGCGCCTTGTGCCGGAATGCTAGGATGTTGTGTGATGCTAGGGACTATAGTGTAAACTTGCGCTACCCCAATGGATGGGCATTGTCATGGTTTATCGCCATGAAGCTATCGCCAAAAATGGCAATCTTTGGATAAAATAGCGGTTATTTCTAGCAACGGCTGATAACGGTCGGGGCATCACTTTCATTCAGAAACAGTCATGTCAGAACAAAACCCTATACAAGCTTCATTAAGCCGGTTAAGAAATTACATTAACCAGCAAATTATTGGCCAAGATGTATTGGTTGAGCGGATGCTGATCGGCTTGCTTGCTAATGGCCATTTATTGGTGGAAGGTGCGCCGGGTTTGGCAAAAACGCGTGCTATCAATGTCTTGAGCAAAACCATTCAAGGTGATTTCCACCGTATCCAGTTTACCCCCGATTTGTTGCCTGCCGATTTGACCGGTACGGAAATTTACCGCCCGCAACAAGGCACGTTTGAGTTTCAGCAAGGGCCATTGTTCCATAACCTGATCTTGGCTGATGAAATCAACCGTTCGCCCGCCAAGGTGCAGGCGGCATTGTTGGAGGCAATGGCAGAACGGCAAATCACCGTGGGGCAAGCAACCTATCCGTTACCCGAGTTGTTTATGGTGATGGCGACGCAAAACCCGATTGAGCAGGAAGGCACTTATCCGTTGCCAGAAGCGCAATTGGACCGTTTTCTGCTGCATGTGAAAGTTGATTATCCCAGTGCGGAGCATGAAAAAGCCATTTTGCATTTGGTGCGTGCCGAAGCCAAACAGACGGACAAAACAACAGCCGAGGCGTTTGAGCCGATCAGCCAAGACACCTTGTTTGCGGCCCGCAATCAGGTTTTGGATGTCTATATGGCGGAACAATTGGAAGATTATCTGCTGCAAATTGTGTTGGCGACGCGCAACCCCGGTGTTTATGGCCAAGATTTGGCAGGTTGGCTGCAATACGGGGCTAGCCCTCGCGCCAGCATTGCCCTAGACCGTTGCGCCCGGGCCAAAGCGTGGTTGGCACAGCGTGATTTTGTCGGCCCTGATGACATTCAGGATATGGCTTTCGATGTGTTGCGCCACCGCTTGATTTTGTCTTATGAGGCTGAGGCGGAAGGGATCAGCACCGACCATGTCATTAAAACCTTGTTGGCGCGGGTTGCTGTACCTTGATGCGTGCCGCCCGAACAATTGCCGCCCATGAGCGGGTTGCGGTTTCCTTAAAAGCTCTGGTTGATTTGGCGCAACCCGCCGCGCTGCTAAAACCCTATCGCCAAGGCAAACGCGCCCAACAAAGCGGGCTGTATTTGTCGCGCTTTAAAGGCAGGGGCATGGAGTTTGAGGAAGCACGCATTTATCAGCCAGGGGACGATATCCGCAGCATCGATTGGCGGGTCACGGCGCGGACTGGCAGAGCGCATACCAAGGTGTTCCGTGAGGAGCGCGAGCGACCGGTTTTTATTTCGGTGGATCATCGGGCCACCATGAATTTCGCCACCCGTGGCGTGTTCAAATCGGTGTTGGCGGCAAAATTGGCGGCTTTGTTGGCGTGGACCGCACAGCATCATGGCGACAGGATAGGCGGGCAATTGTTTTCTGAACAGCTATGCCGCGAACTTAAGCCGCAAAGCGGTAAGGCGGGGGTGCTACATTTTTTGAATGCCTGTGTGTCGGGTTGCCCCAGCATGGCTACGGATGGCAAGCCCGCCATCACTTTGGATACCGTCTGGGCCCGGCTGGGCCAACATGCCCGCCCGGGCAGTTTGGTTTATATCATCAGCGATTTCCGTGGCCTTAATCATCAGGCAGAAATGCATCTGGCCAAATTGTCGCAGCATTGTGCGGTGGTGCTGCTGTTTCTTTATGATCCGTTAGAAAGCCAGTTGCCCGATAAAGGCCGCTATCGGTTCACCGATGCGGGGCGTGAGGTGGTGATTGATGCCGCCGACCAGCAACGTTTGCTGGCTTATCACCGGCACTTTGCCGAACGTTTGCAGCATGTGCAGGCACTTGCCAAAAAAATGAATTTGGGTTTTATGCAATGCAGCACATTAGATGACCCTTTGCAGGTTTTGAAATAATGCCAGCCAATAGCCTTCCGTTAAGAGATATCCACCTGCCCGAAGCCATTGGCTGGTGGCCGCCCGCTATCGGCTGGTGGCTGCTGTTGGTGCTAGTGCCGTTGCTGGCGGCACTGCTGTTTTATATGTTCCGGCGGATTACCCGCAAAACGGCGCTTAAAACCGCCAAAAAATGTTTGGCGGCACTGAAGCAAGACACTTCGCTGGACGAACGGCAAAAATTGGTTGAACTGTCCGCTTTGCTGCGCCGCATGGCCATAAGCATAGCACCTAGGGAGCAAGCAGCGGGGTTGACAGGGCAAGCTTGGCTGGCTTTGCTCGACCGCCCGTTACCCGATGCACCCTTTAGTAACGGCATTGGCCGTTTGTTAGTGGATGCGCCGTACCAGCAGCACGCACCTAGCCGTGCCGAGCTTGACCAGTTGTTGCAGTTGGCGGAAAAATGGCTTGATAAGTGCCACAAAGCCCCCCCTAAACCATACGGAAGGAAGCCAATATGATGCACTTGCTATGGCCTTGGCTGTTGGCGGCTTTGCCGTTGCCGCTATTAGTGCGTTGGTGGTTGCCACCGCTGTTGGTGGGTGGTGACCAAGCGGCGCTTAAAGTGCCTTTTCTGGATGATTTTGCTTATGCCGAAACGCAGAAGATAAGCACACCGCAAAAACAATGGCCGCTGCAATGGGCGGCGCTGGCTTGGTGTTTACTGGTGCTTGCCGCCAGCCGTCCGCAGTGGTTAGGTGAGCCTATCGAACAAGCCGTTAGCGGACGTGATCTGATGCTGGCGGTGGATTTGTCCGGCAGTATGGAAGCTGAAGATTTTTTCATCAATAAAAAAGCCGTTGACCGTCTGACCGCCGCCAAATGGGTGGCAGGGGATTTTATCGGGCGGCGCACCGGCGACCGCATTGGCCTGATTTTGTTTGGTAGCCAAGCCTATTTACAAACACCACTGACTTTTGACCGTAAAACGGTGCTGACCTTGCTGAATGAATCGGCTCTGGGGCTGGCGGGTGAAAACACCGCCATTGGTGATGCCATAGGCTTGGCGGTCAAGCGTTTAAAAGACCAGCCCACGGATAGCCGCGTATTGATATTAATGACTGACGGGGCCAATACCGCGGGTGAAATAGCACCACTGAAAGCCGCCGAGCTGGCGGCGCAAAACCACTTGAAGATTTACACCATTGGCATTGGTGCGGATGAAATGATCGTGCGCAGTTTTTTTGGTAGCCGCAAAGTCAACCCATCAGTTGATTTGGATGAAAACGCTCTGGTGAAAATTGCCGAAAGCACGGGGGGGCGGTATTTCCGTGCCAGAAACACCGATGAACTGAGCAATATTTATTTGTTGCTCGACCAATTGGAGCCGGTCGAAAAGGACAAGCAGTTTTTTCGCCCACAAAGCGAGTTGTTCTACTGGCCCTTGTCCTTGGCTTTGCTGGTGGCAGGCGGCATTGGTTTGGCAAAGCTGAGGTGGTGATGGAATTAAGCGATTTTCATTTTATCAGGCCATTATGGCTGTTGGGGCTGATACCACTGGTTGCCGTGGTTTGGCTGAGCTGGCATAAAAAATGGCGGATCGGCAATTGGCAAGCCGTTTGCGATACCGATTTGTTGCCTTATTTATTGCAGGATAATGCCAGCAGCCTGCACAAGAAAGGCTATGCGCCGCTGGCATTGGCAGCTTTATCGGCACTGCTGGCGGTCATCAGTTTGGCAGGGCCCACTTGGCAGCGATTGCCCACGCCCGTGTTCAGAAACGAATCGGCGTTGGTGATCGTCTTGAATTTGTCCATTACTATGGATGCAGCCGATATTACGCCTAGCCGCTTGGTGCGGGCGAGGTATAAGATCGCCGACTTGCTAAAACGCCGTAAAGACGGGCAGACTGCCTTATTAGTCTATGCGGGCGATGCTTTTGTGGTGACGCCACTGACCACGGACGGCGAAACCATTATCAGCCAGTTGCCCGCACTGACTACGGACATCATGCCTAGCCCCGGCAATAACTTGGATGTGGCACTAAAAAAAGCCGATGACCTGTTCCGGCAGGCGGGTTTGACCAAAGGCCAAATTATTGTTGTGACCGATACAGTCGATTTGCAGAAAACCCAAGACATTGCCGGGCAGAGTGCTAAAGCCGGTTATAACGTATCGGTTTTGGCAGTCGGCACCAAACAGGGCGCACCTATTGCCGCGCCTAGCGGTGGTTTTTTAAAAGACCGGCAAGGCACCATTGTGATACCCAAGTTGCAAGCGGACAATTTGCGCAAATTGGCCAGTAGCGCAGGCGGCACTTATCAGGCGATCACCACCAATGACAGTGATGTACAAGCATTGCTGGGTTATACCGACCAAGCCCGCGTATCATCAGAGGGTGCTAAAGAAGATAAGCTGACCTTGCAACAATGGGACGATAAAGGCCCGTGGCTGGTGCTGGTGGTGTTGCCATTGGCGGCATTGTTGTTCAGGAAAGGGCTGTTGTGCTGGCTATTGCTGATGTTGCTGCCCTTGCCCAAAAACACCTATGCCCTAACTTGGCAGGAATTATGGCAAACCAAAGACCAGCAGGCGCAAGCCGCTTATCAGCAACAACAATATGATAAGGCGGCAGAATGGTTTGATAACTCCGATTGGAAGGCGGCGGCGCAATACAAGGCGGGGGCTTACGATAAGGCAGAAACGACCTTGAATAGCCCGGCATCAGCCACCAGTGCCTATAACTTGGGCAATGCCTTGGCGCAATCGGGCAAATTGCAGGAAGCCATTAAGGCTTATGATAAGGCCTTGGCACTTAAACCTGATGATGAAGATGCCAAGTATAATAAGGCTTTAGTAGAAAAAGAACTGCAAAAGCAACAACAGGACAGCCCACAGCAAAAAAGCCAAAAAGACAGACAACAAGACCAGCAGCCAGAAGGCCAATCAGGACAACAGCAAGATCAACAGGACAAAGGCGGAGAGCCAAAAGCCAGCGACAACGACCAAAAACCTGAACAGAAGCCGGAACAATCAGGTGACCAATCCGAAGCCAAACAAGCCGACCAGCAACCGGCCGGGCAAGACAAACAACAGGGTGAAGAAAAACAGGCACAGCCAGCATCCCCTCAGGAAACGCAGCAGCCTAAAGAAACGCCAAACCAAAAGCCCAAATATGCTTCAGAAGCCCAGCAATTGTCAGCCGAACAACAACAAGCCAACGAACAATGGCTAAAACGTATCCCCGATGACCCTTCCGGTTTGCTGAAACGTAAATTTAAATATCAATACGGGCAGCGCCGACCCGTGCAATAGGGCGGCGATTAGCTAGGGGAGGCTGGCCGCTGCAACGCCAATGTTACAAATTTACACGGGTACTGGCCACTTTTAAAACACGCGCTTAGGCACACTAGCCTTTGCAAGGCAACTTACTAGGCAAGCAGGGCTTTTAGCGGTTATGATAATAAGGTGACAGCAGCATACACAAGCTGGCCCAAACGACCAACTTGCCCGTAATATTTTGTTTGCCTTTACTGCAGCGGGCGCAATAGGTTTGCCCCAGGCATTTGACCTTGATGACGGAGATTGAAATGGCTATATCACTAAACAAAGGCGGCAATATCAGCCTGTCTAAAACCGACCCTAACTTAAAGAATATCATTGTGGGTCTGGGCTGGGATGCAAGGCCCACTGATGGTGCTGATTTTGACTTGGATGCCAGTGCTTTTATGGTCAAGGACGATGGCAAAGTACGCTCAGACAGCGACTTTATCTTTTATAACCAAATGCGTTCCACTTGCGGTTCAGTGGAACATACCGGCGACAACCGCACCGGTGCAGGCGACGGCGACGATGAGGCATTAATTGTTTTGCTCGACAAAGTGCCGCCGGACATCCAAAAAATTGCCTTTACCGTCACTATCCATGAGGCCGATATGCGCCGGCAAAATTTTGGGCAAGTGTCCAATGCTTATGTGCGGATCGTCAATAAAGACAACAATAATGAAGTGGCCCGCTACGATTTGAGCGAAGATGCCTCCATAGAAACGGCAATGATCTTTGGCGAAATCTACCGCCACAGCGGCGAATGGAAATTCCGTGCCGTAGGCCAAGGCTATGCAGGTGGTTTGGCGGCATTGGCACGCCAATATGGCATCAATGTTTAACCGTGTTTTTTAACATCAAAAATAACTATATTTAGGAAACCAACATGGCAATATCACTGACTAAAGGCGGCAACGTCAATTTGAGCAAAGAAGCCCCAGGGCTTAACAAAATTATCGTAGGACTGGGCTGGGATGCCCGCGCCACTGATGGCGCTGATTTTGATTTGGATGCCAGCGCGTTTTTGGTGAAAGCCGATGGCAAAGTGCGTTCTGACAGCGATTTTTGCTTCTTCAACAACAAGCTGGCGGGCGACGGCGCGGTGCATCATTTGGGTGATAACACCACCGGTGCTGGCGAAGGTGATGACGAGGTAATCAAGGTTGAATTGTCCAAAGTCCCTGCTGAACTCGACAAAGTGGTGTTTTCCGTCACTATTTATGATGCGGAAACACGCAAACAAAATTTTGGCCAAGTCAATCATGCTTTCATCCGTATCGTCAATGAAGAAGGCGGTCAAGAAATTGCCCGTTACGATTTAAGCGAAGACGCGTCAATTGAAACCGCGATGATCTTTGGCGAAATTTACCGTGCCGGTGCAGAATGGAAATTCAAAGCGGTCGGTCAAGGGTTTGCCGGTGGCTTGGGGCCGTTGGCACACTCATTCGGTGTAAACGTCTGACCACTCAACCATCCACTCTAGCAACAGGCAGTCATCATGGGCATTAATTTACAAAAAGGCCAAAAAATATCGTTGGCAAAAGAATCCGGCGGCAGCCTAAGCAAAGTCGTTATGGGCTTGGGTTGGGACGCCAAAAAATCTCCCAGCAAAGGTGGGATGCTAGGCGGCTTGTTCGGTGGCGGCGGCAGTAGCGAAGCCATTGACCTGGATGCATCCTGCGTACTGTTTGATGATGCCAACAAAGCCGTAGACTTTGTCTATTTTGGCCAGCTAAAAAGCAAAGACGGCAGCATCACCCATACCGGCGACAACCGCACCGGCGAAGGCGACGGTGATGACGAGCAAATTTTGGTGGACTTGGATAAAGTGCCCGCCAACATCAAATCACTGGTGTTTACCGTCAATTCCTTTACCGGACAAACCTTTGACGCGGTTGAAAATGCTTATTGCCGTATTGTCGATTGCAGCAGCAAAGCCGAAGTGGCCCGTTATACGCTCAGCTCACAAGGCTCGCACACCGCACAAATTATGGCCAAAATCTACCGTCATAACGGTGAATGGAAAATGCACGCCATTGGCGAAAACGGCACGGGACGCACCCTAGAAAACCTGTTGCCACAAATTGCTATGCATTTGTAACCGTACATGAGAGTTTGGTTCAACAAAACTTTTTCCACTATCAGCGCGGTCTTTAACAACCTTCGTCTGGCCGGAAAGCCGGGCGAAGTGACCATTGTCTGCACCCATAACCACCCTACCGCGTCGGCCTTTGTTGCCGCTGACGAATACTATCTGGAACCCAATGGGCTGGATAGCGAAGCCTACCTCGCATGGTGCTTGGAGTTTTGCCAAAGCCACCGTATTAGCCTGTTTTGGCCTGGCAAAGAAGCGCAGTTTATCAGCCAACACCAAGCCGCATTTAATGCCATTGGCACGCAACTGTTGTTGGTTGCCGGGTCTGACACGCTGGCCTTGCTGGATAACAAAGCGGCGTTTTACGCCGCCTTACCCCCTGATATCGCGCAAACAATGGAGTTTGTGGCGGTTGAAAATTTGGATGCTTTCGACCGTGCCGTACTGGACTTGTCAACCCGCCATAACAGCTTATGCGTAAAACCGGCGGTGTCGGTGTTTGGGCTGGGCTTCCGTGTACTGGACACCGAACGCGACAGCATCACCCATTTGCTTAAGGGGGTGGAATACCAAATCCCGTTATCTGAACTGCGCCTGGGTTTGTTCAACAACCCTGATTTTGATACTTTGCTGGTGATGGAACACTTGGCAGGACCAGAATGGAGTGTCGATTGTGTAGGCCAGCATGGGCAGTTGCTGTGTGCCGTGCAACGCAAAAAATCGTTACGCGCCGGGCATGGGCAACTAATTGACAATAACGCCGAAATCCAAGACATGGTGCAACGTTTGACGGCTTATTACCAACTGAATGGTATTTTTAACATCCAGTTTAAGGAAGGCGTGGACGGCCCGCGCTTATTAGAAATTAACCCCCGCCCTTCCGGTGGCTTTGGCATGGCTTGTTTGGCAGGGGTAAACCTCGCCAAGCTGGTTTTACAGGCCATTAAAGGCGAGACCATTAGCGTGCCCGATATTTTATATGGCCTAAAAGTGACAGAAGTGGCGATGCCAGTGGTGTTGCGGGATGATGTTCAATAGGTGTTAGCCCTGTAAATAATGCGCGCCAACATATCAAAAAGATCGCTTTTTTCGGCAGCCATTATTTTCTGTATTGCCGCCAACGGGTCTTTGCCAAGGCTCTGTTATGCCAAGCCTGCCAATAACGCCTTACAGCAGTCCGATGCGCCCCCATAGGCCAAGCAATGCTGGTCAGCCTTTAAAAAACGCAGGCAATTTCCCAGACAAGGTTTCCATGAATTCGTACACGAGCATAACTTGGAATATGCCAGTTATCATTTAACCACTGCCACTTATTCAACCATCAGCCATGAAACCACCTTATTTTTTCTGTCCCTTGGCAAAATGGGCAATAACTGCCGCTTGTGCCGGATTGCTGCTGGCATCCCCAAGCTTGCAAGCCAACGGCATACAGCCGTTGGACATTGGCAACCGCGAAAGGCTGTTGGTATTGGCCCCGCACCCTGATGATGAGACCCTCAGCGCCGCCGGTGTTGCCCAACAAGTTTTCGCCCGTGGTGGCACTGTGCGTAACGTGGTGGTCACTGCGGGTGATGCTTATGTGGGCGCGGTGATAAGCGAAACCGGCAAAAGCAACCCGTCCAAAGCGGATTATTTAAATTACGGTGAAAAACGCCTGGAAGAATCACGCCGTGCCGCCCACGTGTTGGGCAAAGGCTTCACCCATCTTGATTTGTTAGGTTTTTCTGACGGCTCGATCTACCCTATGCTGGTGTCACATTGGGGGCTGACCCACCCAGAAAAATCGGAATATACCGGCTTTAGCCATGTGCCTTATAAAGAAGCGGAAGATCGGGGCATAGCCCAAGATGGCGAATTGCTGCGTAATCAACTGGTGGACATACTTAGGGCAACCCAACCCACACTGATTGTATTCCCCGATGTGATGGAAAACGATTCCGACCATGCCGGTTTGGGTATGTTTGCCTTGCTGGCCATTAACGACTGGCTGGAACATGCCCCAAGACCAGAACCCAAGCCGCGCTTGTTGGCTTACCTAATCCATTGGCAACACGGTTGGCCACCCGGTTCCAGTGCCATTCAGCCGATGGATTTAAGCGACCAACCGCTTTTTTTGCCGGATGACTTGCCATTCAGGGGACTTACCCGCACCTGCTTGGATTTAAGCGTGGCACAACGTAACCTAAAACGCCAAGCTTTGGCGCAATACCAAACCCAGCAACGCGCTATGGGGTCGTTTTTGGCCGCTTTTATCCACAGCAACGAATGCTTCACCGAACTAAAAGCCGCTGACAGCCGGGGTATTAGCAATGTGGTCAAGCAGTGGCAACACGTCAGGAAATCGTTTGACACGCACCCTATCAGCCGACGAAAAATTTGGCGGCTTAATTGACCGTAATCACCCTATTCAGCGTGTTTTTAGCAGCGGCAGCAAGCTTTGTGTTGTAATTTTCTATACAATAATGTGTGTTAATCTTCCATACAGAGGAGTATTGCCATGCACTTTGAACAAACTGGAGAAACCGTTTCCGTTTCCATCAACATCCGCGCTAAGGCAAGGCAGCGCGATCTCATCGACCAAGCAGCCGATCGACTGGGATCGTAGCCGGTCTGATTTTATGCTGGAGGCGGCTTGCCGGGAAGCGCAAGATGTTTTGCTCGACCAGACCTTTTTCACCGTCGATGCAGGCACTTTTACCCAATTTCAGGCATTGCTTGACAAGCCTTTACCACCTACTGACAAGCTTCGCCGATTGCTCAAGACAAAAGCCCCTTGGGAGCAATGATTTCACCCAACCTTATACCGCCCGCACCAATCACTCGCGAGCTGGTGTTGTCCAATTTCGACTGTGGCGAATACACCCTAAATGAATGGCTCAGAAGCGGAACCCGACTAACTCAAAATAATGAAAAAAGACTGGCTAATTTTTAGCATCCAAGCTTGTTGACGGCTGTTTCAAAGGTCAGCCAGACTTACGCTGCAACAACTGGAATATATCCATATCAATCAAGCCGAAGGCGATAATCCACAAGCTGGCATCATAGACGTCCAACCAAGCTGATTGCCATGCCCACGCCACCACCACGCCGATCAGGCCCAAAAATACCAGCACGCTTGCCAGCCAATAGCTACGCTTAAATTGCCGCACTTTAGCGGGCCAACGCGCCTCTGTTTCCAGCAAGGCAATCAGTGCGAACCACAACAACTCGTTGGTCACTTCCAACCATTCCTTGACTTGCAGATAGCGCAAAAAAACACCTATTATGATGGCAATCAGCACATTCCTGATGTGTTGCTGGCGCTGTGCCGATAATATTATTGGCGAGGTGACAGCGTTTTGTAGCTCATAAAACACCAGCAGCAAAAGCCAAGCCAATGTGTCCAGACTGTTGGCCAATGAGCCGTAGTAGCCATAGGCGATCACATTGACCGCCAGTAATGCCACGATCAGCAGCTTGTGGCAAGGATAGGGCAATACGGGAAAGAAGGAGGACATGCTTAAACCCCATTACGGTGCGGATGGTTTTACGCTAATGCGCTAGGCGGGCTTCTATTGTTGGGTTACCGGCATGAGGCCAGCAAAGCTACCCGCCCAACAAATCCCAAACCGGCAACACGCCGGGCGGCAAAGCTGCCAGTTTGCCCAGCTCCACCCACTGGTTGTCCGGGCTATGGAAGTCCGAACCGACCGACCCCGCCAAGCCAAAGCGTTTGGCGTAGCTGGACAAGGTATAAATCTCGTCAGGGTTGTAATGGCCGGTGACCACCTCCATGCCTTGCCCGCCCATTTGTTTGAAGGCATCCAGCAAACGGCGCATCCAACTCGCAGTCAGGCTATAGCGCAACGGGTGCGCCAAAACCGCAACGCCACCCGCTCCGGTTATCCAGCCCAGCACTTGTTCCAGTTCCGCCCACGGGGTCGGCACATACGCCGATTTGCCTTTGGCCAAGTAGCGGTCAAAAGCATCTTGCTGGCTGTTGACGTGGTGTTGCGAGAGCAAAAAATCGGCAAAATGGGAGCGCGTGATCATGCCCTCTCCGGCGGCTTTTTTGACCGCATCCAACGCCCCGGCAATGCCTTTTTTTTCCAGTTTTTCGGCCATTTTCTCCGCCCTGAGCAAACGGATGTTTTGCAAGTTATGGGTGGCCTCAGCCAGCGCTGGATAGGCGGGGTCTATGCCTAAGCCAACCACATGCAAGCATTTGTTTTGCCACTGGCAAGACAGCTCTATGCCCGGTATCAGCCGCACCCCTTTGTCAGCAGCGGCCTGTTGGGCTTCCGCCAGCCCGCCGGTGGTGTCATGGTCGGTCAACGCCAAATCGGTCACGCCGTGACTGTGCGCCCTTAACACCAGTGCGCGGGGTGACAATGCGCCATCTGAAGCGGTCGAGTGGCAATGTAAATCATAAACCTTGGCATCCATTATTGATATTCTCCATACAGTTTGGCGTATAAGCCATTTTGGTTGATCAGTGTTGCGTGTGGGCCTTGTTCGCAAATTTTGCCTTGTTCAAACACATATACATGATCGGCCTGCCGCACCGCGCTAAGCCGATGGGCAATAATAATAGTGGTGCGCCCTTTCAGGAATTCAGCCAATGCCAAGTGCAACTTGTATTCCGTTTCGCTATCCAATGCCGAAGTGGCTTCATCCAGTATCACCACTTTAGGGTCCGCAACAATCATACGCGCCAATGCCATACGCTGGCGTTGCCCGCCGGACAAGCGCATCCCATGCCGACCGATGACCGTATCCAAACCCGCTGGCAGGTCTTGCACGGCATCCGCCAATTGGGCGATCGCCAGCGCCTCCCACATGGCAGGGTCGCTGGCGGCACGGCCTAGCGTCAAATTAGCACGGATAGTGTCATTAAACAAAATGGGGTGTTGCAGCACCGTCACCACATTTTCCCTGACCACATCCAAGCCAATTTGGTCTATCGGCACATTATCAAAATAAATCTGCCCCGATTTTATCGGATATAGACCAATCAAGGTTTGCACCAAGGTTGATTTGCCGCCGCCACTCGCGCCCACCAACGCCACCTTGTCACCCGCCCGGATATGCAGGTTAATGCCATTAAGGATGGTGTCCTCGCCATAACTAAAATGCAGGTTTTCCACCCGCACCGAAACGGTTTTTTGGTTCAGGAAGGGGTTGGCAACATGCGGATAATCGGGTTCTTGCTGCAAGGCTTGCAGCCGGTTAATGCGCACTAACGCCGCTTTGGCAGAATAAAACGCGTATTGGATGCTCAGCACCTCTTGTACTGGCCCCATCATAAACCACAAATAACCAAACACCGCCAGCATTTGCCCGATGCTCAGATCAGAGTAAAACACCATCAGCATGGCACAGGCGCGGAACACATCAAAACCGAACAAAAACACTAAAAAGCTTAACCGTCCGGCGGCATCGCTTTGCCATGCATAAGCGACTGAGGAATCCTTAACCATCCCGGCAGAAGCGATTAATTGCTTGCAATAATAGTGTTCGCGGTTGCTGGCGCGGATTTGATGGATTGCTTCCAGCGTTTCGGTCAAGGCCTGCTGGAACACTTCATAAGCGCTGTTTTCTTTGGCTTTTAAATTTTTTACCCGACCACCAATGACGCGCGTAAAATAAATCACCAACGGGTTCAACAACAGGATGAACAGCCCCAATTGCCAATGCATCCACAATAAAATGACCGCCGTACCAATAATGGTCAGTAAGGCGATCAACAGCTTGCTGAGTGTGCTGCCAATAAAGTTATCCAGTGTATCCAAATCCGTCACCAAATGGGTGACCACCGTACCCGTACCCAAGCTTTCGTATTCGGACATGGAGATGGTCTGCAAATGGCCGATCAGGTTTTTGCGGATCATAAACACCACCTCTTTGGACAACACCGAAAATTGCCGCAGTTGGATGGTGTTAAAAACAATTGAAACAATACGCAACAGCAAACTTGCCAACAACACCGCAGCAATATAAACAACCGGTATATGCCAATCAGGCGGGGTAAATTGATTGATGAAACCAAGCACATGACCCGGTTTGTTGAGCAATACCTCGTCAACCAGCAACGGCATCAACAGCGGCACCGGCACACTGGCAAGGGTGGCAAGCAGGGCGACCAAATGGGCGTAAAACAAGCGTTTCTTATGCCGTAAAGCAAGCTTTCTGATGGCTTTCCATGAATAGGGGGTGGCAGGAGCAGAAGGCACGGCAGTGGTCAAATCAATAGTGTGTTTGTTGTCCATTGTAGCACCGCGCCATTATATTAAGCCAAACTGAAAAATGCCGGGCACTGCTGATAGCCCCCAGCCGCTGCAAATTATTTCACACAGCACTTATTCTAAACAGCCACCCTATCCGCCAAAAAGCTTAAATGTTAGAATCCCCTCCATCACCATCAATCTGAAAAGGAAAATATGAGCAAAATTACTATCGAACATAACCCAAGTCCAGAACGGCTAAAAGAACTTGGCGTTTCCAGCTGGCCTATTTGGGAAAAAGAAGTGTCAAAGTTCCCGATTGATTTTGATGAAACAGAAACCGCCTACGTGCTGGAAGGCGAAATTATAGTGACCCCGGCCGGTGGCGAGCCAGTGACCATAGTACCCGGTGATTTGGTGATGTTCCATGCCGGTTTGGATAGCCAGTGGGAAGTGGTCAAACCGTTACGCAAACACTATCATTACGATTGATAGGGTGGCTGGTTAGCCCGCTAAAAAGCAAAAAAGGCATTCATACTGGATGCCTTTTTTATGGCGGCTAGCGAAGCCGCTTTATTTGCGTAAAAAAATATTGGCCAGCAAAGAACCTAGCAAACTGACCGCAATCATTGAGGTGATTGGTATAAAGACCCTGCTGTTGGCGTTTTCAATATTGATATCGCCAGGCAAGTTGCCGAACCAACTGACCAGCCAAGGCGCGTAACGCAACACCAGCCCCAGCACAATAATAGCAGCACCCAAACTTATTAATAGTTGGCTAAAACTCATAGACACGCTCCTGTCAGCCTTAAAATAACCGGATTATTGTGCTGTAGCATCCACCTGATAAACTTAATGTCAAGCCTATTTAATGCCCCTAACGGATATTACCTAAACGACCAAGCCTTTGACGGCCAATAAACACTCTGCCAAGTGTGGTCGCTCAAGTGTGAGCAACCCTGTTAAGGCAGCGATGCCCGTACAGGCAACAAGAGATTAACCATGCCGGACGATAATAATAATTATTTAAATAGCAGCAATTACGGTTTTGATCCTAGCTACGGCTATTCATTGGCACAGTTGCTGACTGTGCCAACGCCGCGCGAGCCTAAAGACTTTAAGGATTTTTGGCAAGCCCGTTACCAGCAAGCCCTGTTGCAAAAACCGCAACCGCGCCTTAAGGCGTTGGACTATCCGCACCCAGATTGGCGAATTTTTGCCGTTAGTTACAGTTCCACCGATAATTTTCCCATACATGGCTGGTTGCTGTTGCCAAAGACAGGTATCATCAAGCGGGGCTTTGTCATCGGGCATGGTTATGGTGGTCGGGATGCACCGGATTTCCATTTGCCCTTTAAAGATGCCGCCTTGCTGTTCCCTTGCTTCCGTGGCCTGTCGCTCAGCACTTGCAAAGGCATATCGGCAGACCCCTATTGGCATGTGCTGCACAATATCGACCAGCATGACCGCTATATCCTAGGCGGTTGCGTAGAAGATATTTGGCTTGCCGTTAGCGCCCTGTTGACCTTATTCCCTAAGCTAAGCGGGCATCTGGGCTATTTGGGCATCAGCTTTGCAGGCGGCATAGGCGCGTTGGCGTTGGCATGGGACGGACGCATTGCGCGTGGGCATTTAAATGTGCCCACCTTTGGCAATCAGCCGTTACGCCTGAAACTGCCCACCCAAGGCAGCGCCCACAGTGTGCAACAGTATTACCAAAGCCACAAAAAACAGACCTTACAGGTGTTGCGTTACTTTGATGCGGCATTGGCGGCCAAACATATCGCCCAGCCCATGCATTGCGCTTGCGCCCTGTTTGACCCGTGCGTCGCCCCACCCGGGCAATTTGCCATTTACAATGCACTGCCTGCCCGCAAACAATTGTTTGTGCTTGATGCCGGGCATTACAGCTACCCCAACCAAGCGCAGCAAGAACAGCTGCTGCTTGAAGAGCTTAACCACTTTTTTGCCCCTCTCGGGTATTAACTTTAAGTCAAACCACTAAACCAGGAGCTTTTTGATGAACCGCGAGTATCACAAGTGGTGGAGTGATAAGTTGCAACGGGATATGGAGTTGCTGATATTTGGCCATGCCGGCGCCAAAGTGCTGGTGTTCCCTTCCCGCGACGGACGTTTTTACGAATATGAAAACTTGGGCATTGTGGAGTCCGTCCGGCACAAAATAGAGCAAGGCTTTTTACAGCTGTACTGCATCGACAGCGTTTATTCGGAAACTTTCTATTGTGGTTGGGCGCACCCCGCCGGACGGGTGTTACGGCATATTGCCTACGAGCAATATATCCTTGATGAAGTCATCCCTTTCATGAACAGGCAAAACCCGCACGAGTGCATCATCTCGCACGGCATCAGCCTGGGGGCTTACCATGCCGCCAATATCGCCTTCCGCCACCCGCACCTGTTCAAAAAGCTGGCGGCTTTTTCAGGCCGCTATGACCTGACCCTGAACATTGAAAGTTTTAGCGACCTGCTGGACGGGTTCTATAACGAAGACATTTACTTCCACACCCCCAGCCATTTTCTGCCCAATTTGACTTGCGGTTGGCATCTGCAACATTTACGGGCCATGGACATTATTTTGGTGATTGGCGCGGAAGACCCGTTTTTGCAAAACAACCAGGAAATAAGCGCCATTTTGGCCAACAAAGGCATTAGCCACCAACTGATTGTCTGGGATGGCCGGGCGCACCGAGGCCGCTATTGGCGAATGATGGCCCCGCTTTATTTGTAACTGGTGTTACGCCGATGGCAAGCTATGAATAAAGCAGCTGATTCCCTGATGGAAGTCGAAGGGAGCTGCTTCCCTCCCTGATTTTTATGTTCATTTCTTGTCCAGAAACTACCCAAATGAAAAGCTCACCCAGCCAAACAATCAACTTGTTACAGTCCTTGGCGTTTCCGGTTATTGCTTGTGCCTTGTCAATACGGTTCTGGGACACCCTTCACCCCTTTGCTTTCTTGTTGTTTTATCCGGCGGTTTTATGTAGTGGTTGGCTGTGCGGGTTGAAGGGCGGTGTGGCTGCCACGGTGCTTTCTGTTGTGCTCATCGCGGTTTTTTTCATGGAACCGTCATCAATCATTGCTCCCGCCAAAGCCATCAGCCTAAATTATGGGGCGTTGGCTATCTTTCTATGTGCAGGTTTTCTGAGTGCTTGGCTGCTACAATTGCAGCGCAAACAAAAGCAATTGCTGGCAATGCAGGAAGAACTGCAGCAGGCATTGGAACAAGCGAACTTGGCGGCAGAACGTTTCACCGTGCTGTTTGAGCGTTCCCCGTTTGGGATTGCCTTGGTTGATTCCCGTAATGGCCAAGTGTTAGAGGTCAACCAACGCGTTGCCGACATCACTGGCCGGACGCGCCAAGAGTTGGCGAAAATTGACTGGATGAGCATCACCCACCCCGATGACATACAAGAGGACTTGGCGCTCTTCGCCAGATTTAGCGCCAGTGAAATGCCCTATTTCCAGAGGAGCAAGCGTTATTTGCAGCCGGATGGATCAATTGTCCAAGCCAATCTAACTGTAGTGTCGGTTAAGGTGGCGGCTGGAGACCCGCCACAACATCTGGCTATAATCCAAGATATGACTCCGCACTTAGCGCTGCAGCAAAACTTGGCAGAATCGCAACAGCAAGCCGATGAGCTGTTTAAATCCCATCAGCAATTACAAACGCTATTTGATGTGGCGGACGTGGGGTTGGCTTTTACTAAAAACCGCACGGTGTATCGTTGCAACCACAAGCTTGAGGTGTTATTGGGCTATCAGCCTGGCGAATTGGTTGGCAAACCTACCCGAGTCTGGTTTTCTGATGAGAAAACGCATCAGCTTATTGGCGAGGAAATCGCCCGCAGCATGGCATCCGGAAAAACCTACGAATTTGAGCTGGATACACTCAGAAAAGACGGCTGCACTTTCAAAAGCCGGATTTTGGTGCAACCTTTCGATAAGCAGAATCTGGAGCTAGGCAACATAGGCATTTTTCAGGACATCACCCAGCAATGGCAAGCCAATCATACGTTGACGCAGCAAAACCACCAACTTAACAGGCTTGCCCAACAACTTTCCCTGGCCAAGGAGGCGGCTGGTCTTGGTATTTGGGTTTTGGATATGGCCAGCGGCCAATTGGAATGGGACAGGGAAATGCGCAAAATCTATGGGGTGGCCCCTGAATATCCAGACAAAGGCATCACTTATGACTTTTGGAAATCTTTCGTGCATCCCGAAGACTGGACAGAAAAGGAAGCCATCGCGAAACAGCGGATTAACCAATCAGGCAGCTTGGAAGAAGCCCAAGATAAGGTCTATCGCATCATCCTGTCAGACGGCACTATCCGTTACATTAATTCCAGGGCATCTATGGAAAATAACGCAACGTGCCAACCCGCCCGCATGATCGGCATCAACATGGATGTCACCCGCTATTATGAGCAACAACAGGCATTACAAACAGCCAAAGACCTGGCGGAGACGGCTAACCAAGCAAAGAGCAGTTTCTTGGCCAATATGAGCCATGAGATCCGCACGCCCATGAACGCCATTATCAACCTGACCGATCTGGCACTGGATTCTGAGCTGACTGCGCAGCAGCGTGATTATCTGGGCCATGTCCAAGATGCCTCCAAGAATTTGCTGGGCATCATCAATGATATTTTGGATTATTCCAAAATCGAGGCGGGCTATTTGCATATCGAATCGGCCCCGTTTTGTTTGGCGGATACCATAGACAGCTCTGCCAACCTGTTCCATGGCCAAATCGCCCAAAAAGGCTTGGCATGGTCGGTGGCTGCGGCAAAGGAGGTGCCGCAACTGCTGCTTGGCGATAGCTTGCGGCTAGGTCAAGTACTGAACAATTTGATTGGCAACGCCGTCAAATTCACCGCGCATGGCAGCATCCGCCTGACTGTTGGGCGGTTGCCGCCGTCAGACCCCGATACAACGTCAATCTGGCTGGGCTTTAGTATCACCGACACCGGCATCGGCATAGCACCGGAATTGCTACCGCTGCTGTTCCAGCCCTTTGCACAGGCCGACGGTTCAATTACGCGCCGTTTCGGCGGCACGGGGCTGGGGTTGTCCATCGTACGGCGACTGGTCGGGCTGATGGGTGGTGAGCTGACTGTTACCAGTCAGCCCGGTGCAGGCAGCACCTTTGCCTTCACCGCCCGTTTTGGGCGCATTGACCCGCACACCCCTCAGCCATCCGTAACCGTCTCCGAAAGCCTCCAATCACTGTCAGCCCTTCATCATGCCGAAATCCTGCTGGTTGAAGACAATAAGCTCAACCAGATTGCCGCATTGGGTCTACTGAAAAAAATGCAGCTTAACGTCACGGTGGCCAGCAATGGCACTGAGGCTATTGACTGGGTGCAAAAGAAGCACTTTGCCGCCGTGCTGATGGACTTGCACATGCCGGTCATGGGCGGGCTTGAGGCGGCACGGCATATCCGCGCGTTGCCCGAAGGGGACAGCCTACCGCTCATTGCACTGACCGCCGACGTAATGGGCGATGTCATTGAAAGCTGCCAAGAGGCCGGCATGAACGACTATTTGTCCAAACCATTGGATGCCGATCTGCTGGCTAAGAGCCTGTTAAAATGGGTGGGTCAAAGCCAACCCTAGTTATGATGGGGATGAGATGAGGCAAGGCAGGACGTTACCAACGTATTAAGTTGGAGGAGTTCCTTACAACGTTAAAAAACATTAAGCAGGCAAAAGCATGATGCCCGACCCCGTCAGATTGTTTCACATTACAGCAATTGATAACTTGGCTGCTATTTGTCAACGTGGTGCGCTGATCAGTAAAAATGCGGGCAGTTTTGATGGTATCAATTATCAAAATATAGCCCATGCAGGTGCGCAAACGGCACGTGCAACAAAACTGGCACCTAATCCACCGGGAGGCAATATCCATGATTTTGTACCGTTTTACTTTGCCCCACGCTCACCGATGCTATACGCGATTCATAATGGGGCAGTGAATGGTTGTGCTTACACGCAAGACGATATTTTACATTTGGAGACCACGGTACAGCATGTTATGGCAAACAATGCTGAATTTATATTTTTTGATCGTAATGCAACACTGGCATACAGCAAGGCATTTACTGACCTATCAACGCTAAAGACTCAAGTTGCATGGGATGTAATCACTGAACCACCTAAATTAGATGGATTTTGTAAGTATTTTCAAAATCGGAATGCGCCGGAAAAATACATAGACCGTATGGAACGTAGGCAAGCTGAGTTTTTGATAAAGCATATTGTGCCTTTATCGGCCTTAACCTGCATTGGCGTGATTAATGAGGCTAAAGCCAAAATTGTGCGTAATATTTTGGCCAAAAATGGCGTAAACTTGTCTGTGACAGTAAAAACCGATTGGTATTTTTTAGGGCAATAACAATGGCTATTATCCTTATGCAAGGTGATTTGCTTAAACAACATGACGTTGACGCAATTGTGAATACAGTCAATTGTGTGGGCATTATGGGCAAAGGCATTGCATTACAGTTCAAAAAAAAATGGCCCGCGAATTTCAACACTTATGCGGATGCTTGTAAAGCAAACTTGGTCAAGCCTGGCTTTATGTTCGTTTACGATGCTGGCGCATTGGCTACACCGCAATACATTATTAATTTTCCTACCAAGCATCATTGGAAAGAAAAGTCACACATAGCATTTATCCAAGATGGGCTGGTTGATCTTATTGACCAAATCAACGCAAAAGGCATAAGGTCAATTGCTATGCCACCGTTAGGTTGCGGCAATGGTGGCCTACAATGGCAACAGGTGAAACCATTAATTGAGCAAGCCTGCAGTGCCATCCCTGATGTGCTGGTGTATTTGTTTGAACCCACTGCAACGCCCTCGGCAACAGCAATGGCTGTTAACAGTCCGCGCCCCAAAATGACCGCTGGCAGGGCGGCTATCCTTAAAGTGTTGGACACTTATCGTGAGCTGAATTACGGTGTATCCAAAATTGAGGTGCAGAAACTGGCTTATTTCTTACAAGAAGCTGGTGAAGATTTGCATCTGCAATTTATAAAACACCATTATGGGCCTTATGCCGATACACTCCGCCACGCATTGAACAGGATGGACGGGCATTTTATCCGTGGTGTCGGCGATGGTATGGTGGAGTCTGAAATTGTGCCTGAACAAGAGGCACTTGCGGAAGCAGAGCGTTTTATCCAACAAACGCAACGGCAGGACTTATCACGACACATTTCAAAAGTGACCGGGCTGATCGAAGGTTTCCAATCGCCCTACGGAATGGAATTGCTCTCTAGTGTTCATTGGGTGGCAACGCGTGAACAGGCAGATAACCCAGAAAAAGCTATTACTGCCATACAGGCATGGAACGAACGCAAACGCCAAGTGATTAAGCCCGCACATATTGAGGTGGCTTGGCTGCATTTGCTGACGTTAGGATGGACTCACTACTAGGCAATCCAACATCAACAAGGCCAATGCGGCGCTGTCATGCGTCCCAACCTTGCTAAACGAAACGGTCATCCATTTTTTTCCTTTCCGTTATTGCTGAATAATGTGATGTGGGGCTTCCTGATGGGTATAGCTATGCAGCATATCAGCTTGTTAAGTGCAAATTGATTCACATAAATTAAGTATTGTCATGTTTGGAGCATTTGCCTTGTCAAGCCCCCAAGAAAAGCCATTATTTGAAATTAATCGGCTTGCTTAAGAAAAATTATATTTATAAGAGACCACTATGTTTACAGGCATTATCCAATCGGTAGGCAAAATATCTGCCATTGCCCGCAAGTCCGGTGATTTCCGGCTGACTATTGCCACCGGCAAATTGCCATTAAGCGGCGTGCAGTTGGGCGACAGCATTGCCGTCAATGGCGTGTGTTTGACGGCGGTTGAGCTGGGCGCACAACATTTTTGCGCCGACGTGTCCAACGAAACCTGGGGACGCACCACGCTAAGCCAAGCGGGCGCGGGCACGCCGGTCAATCTGGAATTGGCGTTGACCCCGTCCACCCGTATGGGCGGGCATATTGTCAGCGGGCATGTCGATGGTATCGGCAAGGTAGTGGCCAGAAAGCCCGATGCGCGTTCGGTGCGCTTTACCGTACAAGCCCCTGACCATTTGGCGAAATACATTGCCGAAAAAGGCTCAATCTGCATTAATGGCATCAGCTTGACAGTCAATGAAGTCAATGGCGCGTGCTTTGGCGTCAATATCGTGCCTCATACCTTGCAGGAAACCACCCTTAACGATGCGGTGGCGGGCAGTTTGCTCAATCTGGAAGTGGATATTTTGGCGCGTTATATGGAACGCCTCATGCGCGGCGAGGCAGCGGCGCAGCCGTGTACAGGCATCACTGAAGATTTATTGAAAAACAGCGGATTTTGGCGCTAAGCAAAACCTACCGCTGTCCTATTGGCGGCCTCCCCAGATTTTTGGAACATTATGAATACAATCGAAGAAATCATAGAAGATTTACGGCACGGTAAAATGGTCATCATCATGGATGATGAAGACCGTGAAAACGAAGGTGATTTGGTGATGGCCGCCACTTTTGCCCGCCCTGAAGATGTCAATTTTATGGCGCGTTATGGTCGTGGCTTGATTTGTCTGACCTTGACCCCAGAACGTTGCCAGCAATTGCGTTTGCCGTTAATGGTCAATGAAAACAAAACCCCGCACTCCACTAATTTCACCGTTTCCATTGAAGCGGCGAGTGGCGTGACTACTGGCATTTCAGCGGCTGACCGCGCCCGCACCATCCAATGCGCCGTAGCGGCGGTTGCCAAGCCGGATGATCTGGTGCAGCCGGGGCATATTTTCCCGTTGATGGCAAAATCCGGTGGCGTATTGAACCGCGCCGGACATACCGAAGCCGGTTGTGATTTGGCGCGCCTGGCAGGGGTCGAACCGGCCGCGGTGATTGTGGAAATCCTCAATGAGGACGGCTCGATGGCGCGCCGCCCTGATTTGGAAATATTCGCCCAACAGCATAACCTGAAAATTGGCACTATCGCCGACTTGATACAGTACCGTATCCGCCACGAGAACACCTTGGAACGTATCGGCGAATGTGCTTACCCCACTGAGTTTGGCGAATTCCGCCTGTATGCTTACCAAGACTGCAATGATGATAATGTGCATCTGGCCCTGGTGATGGGGCAGGTGTCGGGTGACGAACCGGTGCTGGCAAGGGTCCATGCCCGCAATATGCTGGACGATGTGTTTTTCTCAATACGCAGTGATTGCAATATGCCGGTGCGGCTGGCAATGCAAAAAATTGCCGAAGCAGGCAAAGGGGTTTTGGTGGTCATCCGCCAAAGCGAAAATAACAAAGCCTTGGCTGAACTTATCCACGCTTATCAGCTGCAAGACCACGGCATCGCCAATACCACCCAGAGCAATGACCCAGACTGGCGTACCACCGGCACTGGCGCAAGGATTCTGGCGGATTTGGGGGTGCGTAAACTAAAAGTATTGGGTACGCAGAAAAAATATGTCGCCTTGTCGGGATTTGATTTGGAAGTGGCGGAACATGTGGGTTAACGGCGCGGCTTGTTAGCGCGGTTATAGCGGTTATAGAAGCCTAAGCAGGTGGTCTGGCATGGCATACCAAGCGTTGGCTGAGCAAAGCCGAAGCCTTGCCCAGTCATCTCATTAGGTTGCCGCCCCCTTCGGCTTCGCTCAGGGAACGTTCAGTCTTGCCCACAATGGCCTGCCGTTATACGGCTTGCGCTGCACAGCACATCATATTGTAAGCTATGCTACAAACAAACCAAACTAAAGTACATTAACTTCAACAGCTTGTATCATGGTATGTTATTTGCTTAGGCTGTATAAAACAGCCTATAGGTGACTGCCATGAAAACCACCAAAGATATTGCCGCCCTGCTCGACGAACCCGCTTGCGAGCATAACAAAAAAGAAAAATCTGGATGCGCCAAACCTAAGCCCGGTTCGGCGGCGGGTGGCTGTGCCTTCGATGGGGCACAGATAGCTTTATTGCCTATTGCCGATGTCGCGCATATCGTCCACGGCCCTATTGCTTGTGCGGGCAGCTCTTGGGATAACAGGGGCACGCGTTCATCCGGTGCGGACTTGTACCGCATGGGTATGACCACCGATTTGACCGAGCAAGATATTGTTATGGGCCGCGCCGAAAAGCGCCTGTTCCACGCCATTAAGCAAGCTATCGACAGTTATGCGCCACCCGCCGTGTTTGTTTACAACACCTGTGTCCCCGCTTTGATTGGCGACGACATTAACGCCGTGTGCAAATCAGCCGAGCAGCGCTGGGGCGTGCCGGTGGTGCCCATTGATTGTGCCGGATTTTATGGCACCAAAAACTTGGGCAACCGCATTGCTGGCGATGCTATGGTCAATTATGTCATTGGTACGCGAGACCCTGATCCACTGCCGCAAAACAGTCCTATCAGCATCCATGATGTCAATCTGATCGGCGAATACAATATTGCCGGTGAGTTCTGGCATGTCTTGCCGTTGTTGGATGAACTGGGCTTGCGGGTGCTGTGCACTTTGTCCGGTGATGCCCGCTTCCGCGAAGTGCAAACCATGCACAAGGCCGAAGTGAATATGATGGTGTGTTCCAAAGCAATGGTGAATGTTGCCCGTAAATTGCAACAAAAATACCGGACACCGTGGTTTGAGGGCAGTTTTTACGGGATCACCGACACTAGCCAAGCCTTGCGCGATTTTGCCAAGTCACTGAATGATGATGATCTGACCACCCGTACCGAAGCCCTGATTGCCCGCGAAGAAGCCCGCATCCGCGCCGCTTTGCAGCCGTGGAAAGCACGGTTAAAAGGCAAGCGCGTGTTGCTGTTCACCGGCGGGGTGAAAAGCTGGTCGGTGATTTCCGCCTTGCAAGATTTGGGCATGGTGGTGGTCGCCACCGGCACCAACAAATCCACCGAAGAAGACAAGGCCCGCATCCGTGAATTGATGGGCGAAGATACCATGATGATTAATGATGGCAGCCCGAAAGCCTTATTGAAAGTCGTCCATGATTACAAAGCGGACATCCTGATTGCCGGAGGCCGTAATATGTACACGGCTTTAAAAGCGAAAATACCCTTTTTGGATATTAACCAAGAACGGGAATTTGGCTATGAAGGCTATCAAGGGATGCTGGAATTGGTCAGGCAGTTGGCTTTGACCATTGAAAGCCCAGTTTGGCAAGCAGTGCGCCAGCCCGCGCCGTGGCGGATTAAGCGGGTAGCTTAGTAAAAGCCGCGACAATCCTATCGGCAAGGGTTGTCGCGGGCGTGGCCACGCGACCACTACGCCTGCACCACCTAGTAGTTACAGCTGTGGCAACAGCTTAGCCTCCGCCTTGATAGCATCAGCCTTGCCCCACGCGGTGACACTTTCAACAAATGCTTGGCGTTTGCTGGGGTGGGGTTTAAGCACATCGTATTCGGCATAAAAACTGCCATCGCTATTGAACTGCAAGCGGCCTAGCCGTTGGTTGTTAGTGGCGTTAAACCAATGGCACGCCAAATTTTCGCTATTGGTATACGGGTCTTTGACCAGCTCAAAACGGGCCTGATCATAGCGCGGGTAATGGCTGACGACCCCCTCGGCAAAACCTAACTTGTCTATTTCTTCATGCAAACGTTGGCAAACGGCTTCGGCAAGGGGGCGGTGTTGGTTGATTGGGGCGGTCAAATCCATAAGGGCTTATCACCACACCCCTTCTGGCATTAGCAAGTCGGCAACCGGAGTGCCGCCCAACAAATGCTGCTCAATAATCGTTTTCACGTCATCTTTTTTAAGGCTGCCGTACATAATGCCCTCGGGGTATACCAATACCGTGGGACCCATGTTGCAAGGCCCCATGCAACCGGTGTTGGTCAGACCAATTTTGTCAAACAGGTTGCGGGCTTGGATTTCGCTCATAAATTCATTCATAATTTCAGCACAGCCAGAACTGGCGCACGAGCCACGCGGGTGGCCTTGCGGGCGGTTTTGGGTGCAGACAAAAACGTGTTTTTCGGGTCTGGGCATGGTGGTTTCCTGTAGTTGATGCAAGTTGGGGCAGGTTTTGCCCCAAGCTAAAATTACGCGGCGACTTTATGTTCGTGGGTGAAGCAATCTTTAGGGCAAACCTTGGAACACGCTTCACAACCAATACAATCCAAAGCATTTTTGATGGTCATGACCATATTTTCGTCATCATCTTCAAAATCGCCATAATCATCATCAAAATTATCATCATCCATAATGGATGATTTTTCAACCAAATCAAACACATCTCGCGGGCAGACTTTATAGCAGCGACCACAGCCTATGCAGGTCTTGGCGTTGATGTCGGTGACGTAAGCAGGTGTCCATACTGAGCCGCCATAAGTGATACCAGTGACAAATTCTGTCATGACCGCCCCCTTACGCCAGTTCCGCTTGCGCGGCGAGCAGTTTTTTCTGGGCTTCATCCCAGTTTTTGCAGGCGACATAAGTGGCATTGGCAATGCCCAACAACTCGTGGTAAGCCTCCGGCAAGCGGTCTTCAATCAAGTCGTGCAATTCCATGGCCTGTTCACTTGCCAGACGTTTGGTTTTTTTGACTTCTTTTTCTAAGCTTCTGATATCTTCTCCAGTCATGACGGCTACCCTCAATCAGTGGCTGCATTGTTGTATTTTTCGATCAAGCCAATGGCTTTTTCGATCAATTTGTCGGTTTTTTCAACCAAATCTTCCAAGCTGGCAAAACCAAAACGGTGCGTATCGCGCAAAATCTTATCAACCACCACCAACTTGCCGACCATGATCAAGGCGCGTCCAAAGCCTTCGTGGCTAAGATGCACGATGGGGGCAGCCATTAACCCCGTTTTTTTCTCAATCAAAGTGGCGACCGAGTTGTAATAGGCCTTCAGGCGGGCAATGGTGATCTCATCCGGATCGCCCACCACAGGGATTTTTTGCTTGCGTTCTTTGGTCAGCACCACCGGATCGATAATTTTCGCTTCCGACCACCCTGCATAGGTGTCATAAGTGTCAATGGCGCGTAATTGTTTGATGTAATCTTTGACGATGTCGGCTGTCAGGTTGGCATCATCTTCTGGTACAACTAAAGTGGCTGTGGTCATAGTTATCTCCGTTTAAAATTTTACTCATCCCAACCTTCATCCGCCATTTTGTTGAAGCGGTCAGGGTCAGGGCCTTTATTTTGGTTAATGGCTTTGGCCAGCCAACTGGATGGCCCGGCTTTCATCTCATTTTGTAAATCGGATATTAAGTCTTTAATCTTGCTGCCTTCATGGACTTTCACCGGTTGGATGCCTCGGGCGATCAATTGGTTGATGGCAGAACCGCCCACCGCTTGGCAATACACCGCCGCGCAACCGTCGAGCAAGTCCAGTTTCACCGATAATTTGTCTTCATTGCCGTCTTGGTTCAACACGCCAAACTCAGCGGCTTCCAACATGTGCGCCTCCTCCATGGTGACGGCATAGACGGCGAAAGATTTTGCCGAGCCAAAATGTTGGTTGACGGTTTCCATATCAGTGGTGGCAAAGGCGATTTTTAAGGCGGTTTGCATAAATTTTTCCTCATCCGTGTCAGGCACGATGTTTAAGCGGCGGGTCAGTGACATGGCTTAGCCTGCTCGTGGGCGGGTTTTTGCCCGTAAATGGAATGGTAAACAGGGATTTCTTCGTGCGAATGATTAATCACCAAATTGGCCAAATCGAACAAGGTTTGCCGGGTGCCACGATAACCAATCCACGTTTTTTGGTAGCCACCAATAATGTCATACAGCGGGAAGCCGGCCCGTAAAATGGGCACACCCAAACGTTCGGCTGTATCCACAGCATGGGAATTGCCAATCACCAATTGCGCTTTGTTGGCCTTGCCGCTGATTTCCATATCTTCCAAATCGCCAATTTTTATGCTGGCAACAGGAATGTTGGCAAGCGCTGGCGTGTTGCAAGAAGTGACCGCCGTGACAATATCCGCGCCCATTTCTTGCAGCAAGGCGACAAAGGCGGCAAGCAAATCGGCATCGGCGGCAACGGCGACGCGCAGTTGCCCAAGCATAAAATGGGTGTCGAGCATGGCATCTTGCAATTGTCGGCGTTGCCGTTCGATACGCTCCGGCACCTCGTTGCCACTGATTTCGGCAAGCACACAGATCAGCGCATCGTTGGCTTTCAAACCGTAAAGGTGGTCGAGCAGATAGGTTTTCACACCGGTTTTTTGCTCCAGCAATTCGGCGGTTTTTTGTAGGGATGTGCCGATCACTACAGTGGCTATTGCATCACCCAGCGTAGCCAATTCTGAAATGAGCGTGCCACCGATGGTGACGGGGCTGAAATCCTCATCCGTCAAACAACCATCCAAGGAATCCGACAAATCAGGCACCAATACCGGGCGTAACTGGAATTGCTCAAACAACTCGCGCAACGCTTCCAAATCGCCCGGGGTGAGCAGGTAACTGACCAGTACATTGACTTGTTTTTTCCTCTTGCCCGGGCATGTGCCCGCGTCTTTGGCATCGGGCACTAAGGCGCGGATAATTTCGGTCAATGTCGCGGCATAACCAGTCTCCACACTGCCAGTAAAATCGGGGGTGTTGACGGCAACCACGGCCACATCGGCATATTCTGGATTGGCTTCGCGAAATTCACGCACGTTGCGGTGCACATCGGCGCCTTGGGTTTCGGCCAATCCGGTGGTCAAAATGGTGATTAATGCCGGACGGGATTTTTCGGCAATGACACGGATACCTTCACGGACATTTTCATCCGCCCCCAACACCGAGCTGGCTTGGTCCATCGCCGTGCTTTGCAAGGGGATAGGTTCACGGAAGTGGCGCACAAAAAACACTTTTGCAAAGGCTGTACAACCTTGCGAACCGTGCAACATAGGCATGGCGCGGTTAAAACCCAAAGTCGCCAACGTGCCGCCAGTCGGTTGGCTGGCTTTCAGTGGATTGACGGACAAAGCTTTATTGCGTTTAAGGATTTCGGTCATGTTGCCACCTGGCGGCGCGGTGATGTATCAACAATGCCTGTAACACAGGGCTTGTTATGCTTGCCTTAACTTATGCAAACATAATGCCAAAATACATACTATTGAATTTAATGAATTATTAAACTATGACGAATGTCGTAAACCCGACAAAAGCATATTTAAAGTGTGTGATTGTTGGTGGGGGGTGCTAGTGGTGTGCTATCGGCATATTCTTAGCAAAACAGCCTACGGCACTAAAGCGCAGTCAAACCGGACAACCATCAGCTAACCGTAGGCTGATGGTTTTTAAAACCAATCGTCATTAGCCCGGCATTTTTCGGTAGTGGGTGATAGTAGAATTTTAAATCAGGTCTTATGCTATGATTTCAGATGACAATGTGAGTAGCGATAAGGCATGACAGAAATGACCGGCTATGCGACATCAGTTATGTAACCGGAACAATCCGTGCAGGAGCGGGCCGTGTCTGCAATACCCGCCGCCGCCCGAGCTGATCGCAGGCATGGCCCGCTCCCACCCATTAAAGCCTTACGTTGGCTGAGCGAAGCCGAAGCCCAGCACCGTGGCATCTTTTGTTAATGCAGCAGCGCTATAGCAAGACCGCGACATTAGCCAAGCATCTATCCGCGCCGAAGCATGGCGGCACAACCAGCCATGATACTTTGTGACACCCACCTTGTAACCCAATAAAGTAAACACCATCATGGACAAACTCAACCTGCACAGCCCCGATTTGACCCAAGCCAATATCGCCAAACTGGCCGAACTGTTCCCCCATTGTGTCACGGAAATTAAGCATGAAAAAGGCGCTGAAAATTCAGCCTTGCAATATGCCATTGACTTTGACTTGTTACGCCAAGAGCTGTCGGGTTCGTTAGTGGAAGGGCCACAGGAGCGTTACCAGCTTAACTGGCCCGGCAAGCGCGAAGCCCTGTTGACCGCCAACACCCCCATCGCCAAAACCTTGCGCCCCTGCCGCGCAGAAAGTGTGGACTTTGACAACACCCAAAACCTGTACATAGAAGGCGACAACCTCGACGCACTCAAGCTATTGCAGGAAACCTATTTGGGCAAGGTCAAGATGATCTACATCGACCCGCCTTACAACACCGGCAACGACTTTATTTATGACGATGACTTTGCCGAAGACACCGCCAGCTACCTGCAACGCTCCAACCAGAAAGACGAGCAAGGCAACCGCCTGGTCGCCAATAACGAATCGAACGGGCGCTTCCATTCCGATTGGTTGAGCATGATCTACCCAAGACTGAAACTGGCCAGGAATTTGTTACGGGATGATGGGGTCATTTTTATTTCGATTGATGATAATGAACAAGCGAATTTAAAACGGGTGTGTGATGAGGTTTTTGGGGAGGGTAATTTTGTTGCTCAATTAGCCGTTCAGCTTAATCCTAGAGGACGACATTTGGGTTTGTTTGTTGCAAAAACACATGAATCAATACTTGTTTTTGGTAGAAATTGTAATAATACAAAAACAATGCAGGGTATCGAAAAATCAGGTCGAATGATTGAGGAATATAATCGTGAGGATGAAAAAGGTAAATATCGTCTATTGGGGCTTAGAAATAGGAATCAAGCATTTAATCCAGATACTAGAGCTAATCTTTATTATCCACTTTATGTTAATAAATCGAATGGTAGTATAAGTATCAATCAAGACAACATTCACACCGATGAAGTATTTCCTGATACACCAGATGGAATAAAAACATGTTGGACATGGGGAAAAGATAAGGTTGTATCTGATAATTATTTACTTGTTGCTGAAAAAAAAAGTACAGAATGGCGTATTTATAGAAAAGATTATTTAATGGGCAATTCTGGTGAATTAGCTACAACTCTTATTAAATCACTTTGGATAGAAAAAGATATAGCTAATGATATTGGTCGAAAAGTGATAAAAGACCTCTTCGGAAACTCAGTAATGGATTTTCCAAAGTCGCCAGAACTATTAAAAACTCTCGTTAACATTGGAAGTCCAAACGGCATAGTTTTAGACTTCTTCTCCGGCTCAGCCACCACCGCCCATGCAGTAATGCAGCTCAACGCCGAAGATGGCGGCAAGCGCAAATTCATTATGGTGCAACTGCCCGAACCCTGCGACCCCAAATCCGAAGCCTATAAAGCCGGTTACAAAACCATCGCCGACATCGGCAAAGAACGCATCCGCCGCGCCGGACAGAAAATACTAGAAGGGATGAAAGATGAAAGTGCCGGGAAGAACGAAGACATTTCATCCTTAGACATCGGCTTCCGCGTCCTAAAAGTCGACACCTCCAACATGCAAGACGTCTACTACACCCCCGACGCACTGCATAAGGATGACCTGCATCAATTCGTGGACAATATCCGCCCCGACCGCAGCCCCGAAGACTTATTGTTCCAAGTGCTGCTGGCTTGGGGCGTGGACCTGACCCTGCCCATCAGCCAAGAAAATATCGCTGGTTTTACCGTGTTCCTTGTCGATGGCAATGCCCTCGCCGCCTGTTTCGATACCGGCATCAATGAAGCCTTGGTGAAAGAACTGGCCCAGCGCAAGCCTTTGCGCGTGGTGTTCCGTGATGATGGCTTTGCCAGCGACAGCGTTAAAATCAACATCGGGCAAATTTTTAAGCTGATGTCGCCCGGCACGGAAATTAAGACATTGTAA
>CAJAWH010000052.1 GCA_903945605.1 uncultured Methylococcaceae bacterium
AAAAACCAACATCAATCATAATGCACCAAATCGTAATCCAATTGCGGCTCTTTCCCATCCAATAAATCGGTCAGAAACTTCCAGAACACATCGGCGGAAGGCGGGCAGCCCGGTAGGTAATAATCTATTTTGACCACTTCGTGCAAGGGGCGGACTTTGTCCAATAATAACGGCAATTCAATATCACTGGGGATTTGCGGATTTTCCACACCTATCCCGTCCAAATAAGCTTCACTCAGGCATTCTTCCAGCGGGATAAAATTGCGCATGGCGGGCAGGCCACCGTTAATGGCGCAAGCCCCGACAGCCACCAGAATTTTGCAGTTTTTGCGGAACTCGCGCAGGGTGTGGACATTTTCGGAATTGCACACGCCGCCTTCAATCAGGCCAATGTCGCAACGGCCACAATGCTCAATATCGGTGATGGGCGAGCGGTCGAACTCGACCAGCTCGGCGAGTTGCAGCAGGCGTTCGTCCAAGTCCAAAAAGGACATGTGGCAGCCAAAACAGCCCGCCAGCGAGGTGGTTGCAACGCGGATTTTATTCGCCATGGGGATGCTCACTTGCTAGGCTGACTTCGTTAATTTGATGATGGTCGTAGACACGCTGGCCTATCGGCACTTGGTAGCCGGTGTGTTTGATTAAAATGGCACCGGTCGGGCAGATATGCGCGGCCTTGTCGCCACTGTCCAAGGCACTGTCTTTTAGCTGACCGCTAGCAGAATTGACAATCAAATGTTTATTGATGCCCCGCCCACTGATGGCAAACACGTCTTTACCGTCATGCTCGCGGCTGGCACGGACACACAGGGTGCAAAAAATGCAGCGGTTGTGGTCAATCAACACCTCAGGATGTGAAGCATCCATAGCGCGATGGGCATAAAACAGCGGGAAGTGATCGTCCAGCATATTCAAATGGTAGGCCACCGCTTGCAATTGACAGTTGCCGGTTTTTTCGCAGGAAGGGCAAAAATGGTTGCCTTCGACAAACAGCATTTGGGTGATGGTTTTGCGGTCGCTGTTCAATTCTTGGGTGTTGTTCAGCACCTCTTGGCCTTCAGCGGCAGGGAAGGTGCAAGCGGAACAATTGCGCCCATTCACCTTGACCGTACACAGTTTGCAGCTACCATGCGGGGTAAATTCGGGGTGGTGGCACAGGTGCGGGATATACACATCGGCAGCGGTTGCCGCTTGCATGATCGTCTGGCCTTCGCTAAACGGGATGGCTTTGCCGTCTATGGTAATGGTTTTATTCATAATCTTCTCCAATTTGCGCCAAATGCGCGGCGGCATCGTGCCTGTCCGCCATACGCCGCGCCGTTGCCAAGGCGGCATCCAGATCGAAACCGGGTTCATAACTGATTTTTTTCAATTGCGCTTGGTAAAGTTCAGGATAACGGGCCAGCGTGGTCAGGATGGGGTTGGCGGCAGTCTGCCCCAATCCGCAATGGCTGTAATTTTTGACTAACTGGCAGAGTGATTCTAACGCCACCACATCACCTGCCGAACCGTGCCCATCGACAATTTTGTCCAACTGCTTTTTAAGCAGGGAGGTGCCGACCCGGCAAGGCGTGCAAAAACCGCAGCTTTCATGGGCAAAGAAGTGGGTGAAATTATTGGCAATGTCCAAGATATTGCGGCTAGTGTTGAAGATGATAAAAGAGCCGCCGGTTGCCAAGTCTTCAAACGCCAGTTTTCGGTCAAATTCTTGCGGGCTGATAAATGTGCCGGATGGCCCGCCAATTTGTACGCCCAACACATCGTCCGCGCCACAGCCGTCCAAAATGGTTTGCACAGTGGTGCCAAACGGGTATTCGTAAATGCCGGGTCTGGCGCAATCGCCACAGATACTGAGGATTTTGCTGCCTTTGGATGGCCCCGTGCCGATGCTGGCAAACCAGTCGCCACCCTGCACCGCCACTGCTGCCGCAGCCAAAAAGGTTTCGACATTGTTGACCACGGTGGGTTTGCCCAGATAACCTTGCGTGACCGGATAGGGCGGGCGGTTGCGGGGAATGCCCATTTTGCCTTCCAGCGATTCAATCAGCGCCGATTCTTCGCCGCAGATATAAGCCCCGGCACCCAAACAAATTTCAATATCAAAATCTATGCCCTGTCCTAAAATATTGTTGCCCAGCAAGCCCGCTTCACGCCGATGTTGCAAAACCGTTTGCAATGGGTCATACAGGAACAAATACTCGCCACGCAAATATAAAAAGCCTTGGTGTGCGCCAATAATGGCAGCACAAACGGTCATGCCTTCAAACACTTGGTCGGCATAGCGATTAAGCAATACGCGGTCTTTAAACGTGCCCGGTTCGCCTTCATCGGCATTGCAGACCACATAGCGGGTGGTTTCGCTTTCTTCGGAGCAAAACCGCCATTTCATAGCGGTTTTAAAGCCCGCGCCACCACGTCCGCGCAAACCGGCACGGTCAATTTCTGTTAAGGTTGCCGCTATGCCTCGGGCAAACGTGGCTTGCAAAGCCGCGCCCCTGGTAATCGTCTGGTTCAGCAGGACATCAGTTTTTTGGATATTGTCGCTAATGGCAAACAGTTCACTGGGCCATTCTGGCAGCGGTGTTTGGGCATTGATCAGCAATACCATCACGTCAACCTTGGCACAGTTAAGTTGGGTCAAGGGCAAGCCGTTGACCAAACCGGCCGGCCCTTGGTCGCATAAACCGGTGCAAGAGGTATTAGCCAAACTGACCAGCCCATCCGCCCGCACCGTGCCTATGCTAACTTGCAGGCGTTCTGCCAGATAGCTGATAAGTGCTTGCTTGCCAAGCATCTGGTCAGTGATGGAATCACTGATCAGCAGCTCGTATTGGCCTTGGGGCTGCAAATGGAAAAAGCTGTAAAACTCAATGACCCCGATAATTTGGCTGCGCGGCAGGTGCAGCAAGTCCGCCAAGGCTTCAATCGCCGGTTCGGGGATATGGTGATAACGGGCCTGCACCGCCCTCAGTATGGCTAGCAGATGGTTGGCTTGATAGCCATAAGTCTTCGCGAGTTCCTGCAAAAATGCTGTCATGGTGCGCCGCCTGGAAATGAGGGGTTGCAAAGTGGTATATATTGTAAGGGTATTTTGTTGGAAGCAGATAAATTTTAACTGGACACGCTTGGCTACAGAACAAAACAGCGTTACCGATTGCCTGATAAGTCTAGTTTGTTAGTCAATGTACCGTATTTCGATATTGATATGGTCATCGGGCTACCGTACACTAACGTTTCATATAGAACGGCTTACCAGTAGGCATGACCGTTCGGGGTTTTCTTGTGGTATTGATGCCCTTGATCGTTATTTGCGCGAACAGGCAAGCCAAAATTTTCTGAACTTTGGCAGTTTGCCTCGCCAACTCATCCTGCATCTTTCAGCCTACCGTTCTTTTATGTGATGCTAGCCTGTATTCTGAGTTTATGAAAAAAACGGGGCGACACGTTTTAACGGTTGGTAACCGTTTTTTTCCTTACGTTAGCCCTATGCCGTCGTCATGTGTGCCTTGGTATTGCCAATTTTCCCGCATTTTCGCTCCCCCACGGTTCAATTGGCCGACAAGGTCAAAAAACTAATTATTTTTTTATTGTCATCGGCAGGGTCAGTAGTCGCATTAAGAGCTGTATCAAGGATATAAATGCGCTCTTGGTTGATTCCTCCCTTATCTACCATGTATTTGGCTATTGCTTGCGCCCGCCATATTGCCAAACCTTTTAGGCGTTCCTCTTCAGGCTTGATGATTTCATAAAGTTTTTGTTTGGCAACCTCATAAAAATCAGCATCTTTTTGGTTTTTCAGTTGCGGTGTGCCTAAAAAGGATTTGTCCGCCAGTAACGGAAATTGTTCAATGAACATAGCCGCCAGCAGGCGTTCATAATCGCTCTTGGACAACTCGACATATTCGGGGCGGATTTTTTGCGCGTTGATCTTATTAAGTTCATCAGCACGGCGTTTTTTCAGTTGGTCATACAGCGCATCATCACGGATTGCCGGCCAGTCTTGTGCTTGGTAGGCCGCGCCTTTTATTTGCAGATTCAGCTTAGGCCGCGCTTGCAGGGCCTTGGCGATAGTGTCCAGCTTGTCAGTTTCCGATTTTTCCAGTTTTGATTCACCGGCACTAAAGCTGATGCTGCTGATGTCTTTTTCTTGGTTGTCGAATAGCGAAGCCATTGCCTTAAAGGGTGCCTGAGCCAATTTGGCAAGTGCATTGCTGACGGCATTGTTGATCACCGTAGCTAAATTGAAATGCGGGTCTTCCAAACTGCCGGACACCGGCACATCGAAGTTAATTTTGCCGCTGTCATCCTTCAGTAAGGCAATGGCAAGTTTGATAGGGATAGTGACGGCATTGGGATTGTCAACTTTTTCACCCAATTCAAAATGGTCAATCAATAATTTATTGCTGGCGGTCAGTTGCTGGTTGGCAACTTTATAACTTAAATCCAGGTTCATTTTGCCATTTTCCACTTTATAACCGGCAAACTGCACCATATAAGGCGAAACTAACGGCATAGGCAAGCCGCTGAAACTAACTTGAATATCGTAATTGCCTTTTACCGGGCTAATCTCGCCTTTTATGTCCACGGGGGCCAATTCATAGGCATTACCGCTCAAGGCCATTTTAATGTTGGCATTACTGTCCGAAGCAATACCGCTGGCACCGCCATCCAAGCTTTCGATATGTGCGGCGAAAGGCAATATCAACGAAAAGTCAGAAAAATCCGATGAACCCTCGATAATACGCAGTTTACCCAATTTGTACCAAGGTTTTGTAGCGTTGCTGGCGGTGGCTACAGCCTTAGTTTGGCTGCTTGGGGCGCTGGTGTTTTTGATGAGCAGATTATCAAAATTGATGCTTTTGTCTTTCCTGATGGAAACTCTGGCGTAGGGTTTGTTTAGCGTCAGTTCGGCGGCGCTGTAACGGTTGGCTTGGCTGTCGATAGCCAAATCCTGCAAGGTGAACTGTTCCCATTTGACCAAATCCTTATTGGTTTTTTGGTCACGTGTCACCAACCCCTCAATGCCGATATTGCCGTTATACTTCACCGCCAGTGGGCTATCGCTGGTGGTTTGGGCCAGATCAAGCATGCCGTCACTGCTTAATGCGCCATCAATAATATCCACCTGCACATAGCGGTCGTAATACGGCTGGAATTTTGCCAAATCCAGATTACTTAAATTAACCGTAGTATGTAATGCCAAAGGCTGCAAAACGGATAGGCCGTCCAGCTTGAGCAAGCCCGACTGGTTGACCGCCAAACTGGCTGTGAACGGTATCTTGCTGCCTGGCTGGTTGCTGAAACCATTTAGTTTTATATTGACCGCGTTTAAATTGATACTTGCCGGGGTTTTCAGGCTACGGTCTTCAAACGCGGCATTGAAATTATCAACCGTGACAGAATCCACTTGAACCGCCCAAGGTTTTTTGGCTGCTTCTTGCGGGGACGCAGGCGAGGTGGCTGAATGGCTTGAATCGACTTGGGATGAATCTATTGCTGTGTCCGGTGTTGCCAGCAGGGTTTGGTAATTGATCGTACCATCGGCAGCCACCCACGCCTTGATGGTGGCATCTTTGGTGGCAACAGAAGCTATCTTAAGGCTTTGTCCGTTAAGGTTTAAAGCAATACCTTGCACGGTCAGGGCGGGGATTTTAAGCAGCGGGTCGGGGCTATTGGCAGCCTGTAATTGGACATCTTGGCTGGTCAACGTGCCATTATCCAAGGTGACACTAAGCTGCTTGCCAGTGCTTTTGATTTGAAAAGCCGCCCCGATCGTCAGTTTAGGCAATGCCAGCAGCACTTTTTGTGGTGCGGTCAATTGTAGGGCTTGCCCGTTGATCTGGCTGTGCGTATTGTCAAACTGCCAGTCATTGCCCTGTTGCTGGATGCTGAACGCGCTTTCCAGCACAACACTTTTGAAGGCGACCTGGTTATCGGCTTGCTGATATTGAAAATCTTCCACTGTCAGCCGTGCTTGTTTGACCGCCCCATTAAGCTGGTTATTGGCGTAGCTGAGCTGATAATCGCTATCAAGGGAAAAATGGCCTTGCATGACCACATCCGGTAGGGCTAGTTCATGTAAACTCGCCAGATCAAGCCCCGCCAATTTTATATGCCCTTCGGAGCTGAACGGTTGCAAACTGGCGGCACCTTGCCAGTCCAACTGACCACCCGATGCCCGCGCCAAAGATAGCCGTACCGTAAAGGGCGCGTTATCCGCCAAGCTAAAATCGGCCACTTGCAGATTTATTTGCGTCAGTTGTTCTTTTGCCGTGTGTCCGGCCAGTAAAGCTTGCCAAACCACCTGCCCTGCTACAATGTCCAATTGCTTAATAAGCAGCGGTATTGCGCTGTGTTGCCCGCCCGCTTCTTCTGGCCTGCCCTTGCCAGCCAACTCCTGAACGGTGTAATGACCATTTTTTGCTTGGCTGAGCAGCACAAAAGGTTGGCTTAGGGTCAGCTTATCAAGCTGAATGGCGCGGTTTTTGATGGATTGTAGGGGATTGAACAGCATGTCCAGATGTTCAAAACTTAGCAAGGTTTCGCCACCAGTTTCTTGCAAGCGTAAATTGTGCACCGCCACGCGCACCGGAAACAGCCCCAGTTCTATGCCGCCCAGCGATGCTTTTTTGCCCGTTTGTGCTTCAAACCATTGCGGCAGTTGGGCTGTTAAAAATAGCGGCAAGCTGTAAATGCCCGCCGCAAAAGCCAACATAATAAGCCCTGCCACAATCACCGCTGGCCTTAACCTAACAGCCGGGATACGTCGAATGTCCATAACTACCTGGTTTGATGGTGAGTAAGGCTGGGTTGATGCCCGCTATCACAGCGGGTCGTTTAAGAGGTTATGGTGCTGGTTATCGGCAGCAAGCTGTGCAAGTGCAGATTCTAATCCATTCTGCCGCAATGCGTTTGAAATTAGTTGATACATAGCCTATGTCATTATTATAATTGGCTTTATTGTTGTAACTTGTTGTGGGTTTCCAGATGCCGTTTAAATGTGCCGTCTGCATGTTAGATATCCACCGCATACGATAGCAGGTGTTAAGTTGTCGGGCTATTTTGTCCGCGCACCCGCCCCAACAAGAAAGTTGAAATACAACCCCCACAGCCTAATACTCACCCTAGTAACGTATCCAATTATAATCTCCGCATAACCAAATGAAAAATGTTGCATCTCGTTTCTAAATTGCATACTATAAGTATCGTTTTTTACAGGTGAAAAATTTCAATGATTCCATCCGCTATCAATACTGTATTACAAGGTGACTGCCGTGAAGTCATGAAAACCCTTCCAGACAATTATATTTCTGCATGTATCACTGACCCTCCTTATAACTATGAATTTATTGGCCATAAATGGGATGATTCAGAGATAAAAAGAAGAATTGAGAAGGTGAATGATAAGGGCAGTAAAACTCTAGTCAAAAATATACCTTATGGTAGTGGTTTGGCTGGTGGCGTTAGAAACGTGCGTTGGTATCAACGTAATCGTGAAAATATTATAGATTATGAAAATTGGTGCGAAACATGGGCCACTGAATTATTTCGTGTTTGTAAGCCTGGGGCGACAGTGTTAGTGTTTAATAGCACAAGAACGGTGGCTCATGTGCAAGTTGCCCTTGAAAAAGTTGGATTCTATGCGCGTGATATTATGGTATATCGCCGTTCAAGCGGAATACCAAAAGGTACAAATATAAAAACTCAACTAGAGAAAAAAGGGTATGAAAATGCTAGTGAGTGGGAGGGATGGCATAGTTGTCTCCGTAATGAATGGGAATCCATTTGTGTTGTTCAAAAACCTCTAAAAAATGATTATGCAACAACATTTTTAGAATTTGGAACGGGGTTGTTTTACACAAAAACAAACAATGGGGGATTCCAATCAAATATTTTAGAAGGCATTAACCGCGATAAAATGGAAGAATTCAATATACATTGTACAGTCAAACCTGTTCAACTTATGAGGAAGCTAATAGAAATTTTTGTACCAAAAACAGACGAATGTGTCATTCTTGATCCATTTGCCGGATCAGGAACAACGCTTGTGGCAGCAAGTGAGCTAGGATTCCCTTTTCTTGGTATAGAAATAGTTCCTGAGTATGTGGAAATTATTAAAAAAAGGCTTGAAAAGCCTATCTATTTACAGGAAAGCCTCCAGATTTTTGCGTAAGAAATGCTTTCAGATCAAATCCACTTATTTGCTTAATGAAATGGTATGAGTCATCGCCAGTATAAACCTTCCAACCACCTGAATAACAAGCATTTACTGCAGCAGGTAGATTATCATTTCTAAGAATCAAAAATACTGGCGTATACTTAATGATCAGTAAGTAGATTTCCATACTGCTTAAATTTTTTAAGCGTACCAGAATCACCTGAACCAATTCGATATTTGGTATCTATTGCATATTGACCAACGACCATATCACATGGTTCGTCGGCATCAAATCTTAAAGCGGGTTGATATGTATCAGAGCAATATGTTTTACAAATTTCGTCAACTAATAGTTGCCAGCACATTCCAAGCTCTCTTCCCCAGTACTGCCTATTTTCACGTTTCAAAGCTGGATTTACCCCAAAAACATTCATTAATAAATCTAAATCGTTATTCTCTTCTAAGTGGCTTTTATAAGTGAATGAACTTTGATACTTTTTCAATATGAAGTTTAACTTGCTCTCAATCATTTCGGCTTACTAATTCGCTAAGGCTGACTTGTAGTGCATCTGATATTTTTTCAGCATTCAATAAGGTTATATTTCTTTCGCCCCGTTCAACGGCACCGATATATGTTCTGTGTAATCCACAAAGACCTGCAAGCTCATCTTGAGAAATTTTGAGCCGCTTGCGAACCTCACGTACTTTTTGACCGAAAACGAGAGTAATATCCATAGATGATAAGTATCGCCAAATGAACACTATAAGTCGACACTCTATTAGTAGCATAATTATGTATGCCGTAAATTACGGATCATCGGGCAAATCAGACCGGTGCTAAACAGTTGCAAAGGCCTACAGCTTTTAGCGACAAGTGCCAATATACCGGAAGTGGGCGTTTCTTTGGTATCATCATTAAAAAATAAACAATCGGCATAAATTGCAGAAATGACATGCCTGACAAAAACTTGCCAAACAAGGAAAACCATTGAATATTTTTGATTTTGTCGTAACCGATAGCCATAATGCCGCACACCCGCTAGCCCAGTATCAAGGCAAGGCGTTGTTGATTGTTAACGTGGCGAGCCAATGTGGATTTACGCCGCAATATGCGGAATTGGAAAGCTTGTACCAACAATACGCCAATCAAGGATTGGTGGTTATAGCTTTTCCCTGCAATCAGTTTGGTCATCAGTGTATTGGTTCAGCGTGACTTGGACTTGGCTCTCTTATAAACTTAAGAGAAGTCGGAGTAATTATGTCAAAGAAAAACAAGTCATGGTCGTTAGAAGATAAGCTGTCGATTCTGAAAGAAAATTTAGTTGAAGGTAAA
>CAJAWH010000053.1 GCA_903945605.1 uncultured Methylococcaceae bacterium
ATGGCATCCGCATCAGCGGATGCTTGCGCCGCCAATGCCAAGGCAAACTGTAAGTTTTCCAGCACCGTCAATTCTTTTTTGATGCCGTCCAAGTGCCCCATGTAGGTCATATCGGCACGGTATTGCCCGTTGCCGCTTATCGGTTCGCCACACCATTGCACTGTACCGGCATCAGGTTCGCGGAAACCACATAAAATGCGTAGCAACGAAGTTTTGCCGCTGCCGTTTTTGCCTTCCAGCAATAATACTTGCTGGCTATGCAGGGTAAAGTCCAGGCTGCTGAATAATAGGCGGTCATCGCGGATGCAGCTGAGCTTTTGGGCTTGTAAGGTGTGCTTGTCCATTTAATTAAGGGTGCTAAACCCAATAAGTTTTGCAGAAAATACTGATATTGCACAGCACGTTGGCTGAGCGTAGTCGAAGCCGGTCAGGCCATTGTTTACCTAGCCGCATTGCCTGGTTGCCTTTAGCTAAGCCGTTGCCGTAAAACCTCATACAACAACACCCCGGTCGCCACCGATACATTTAGGCTACTGACTTGTCCCAGCATGGGCAGGTTGACCAAGATGTCGCATTGTTCGCGGGTCAAGCGGCGCATGCCTTTGTCTTCAGCGCCCAGCACCAAGGCCAGTGGAACAGTCAAGTCGGCTTGGTAGACGGTTTGTTCCGCTTCGCCTGCCGCGCCAAATATCCATAGCCCTTGGTCTTTTAGCCAACGCAAGGTGCGTGACAGGTTGGTCACTTGGTACACTGGCACGGTTTCTGCTGAACCGCTAGCGACTTTGCACACGGTGGGGGTAATGCCGGTGGCGTTGTCTTTGGTGATGATCACGCCGTGCACACCGGTGGCATCACAACTGCGTAGGCAGGCTCCCAGATTGTGCGGGTCTTGCACGTTGTCCAACACCAAAAACAAAGCTGTGCCCGGCAAGGTTTGCAGAGCGGTTTTTAAATCGCTTTCGGTGAGTTCGCCCGGCATCTCCACTTCGATGATAATGCCTTGGTGATTATTGCCTTCTGCCAATTTGTCGAGTTTTTTGCGCTCGGTTTTTTCCGGTTCTATGCCCAAGTCGAGCAGGTCTTCAATGGCTTGGCTCAGGCGCTTGTCTTGGCGCTGGCTGTCCACCCAAGCTTTGTTGATGCTTTTGGGGGAGTAGTCGAGTGCCGCCTGCACGGAATGCAGGCCGAAGAGTTTGGAGGTTTTCATAAGATTTGTTTAATAAGATGGCTTTTCAGTGTGCTGGTATTGCAGATTTTTACGCTGGCGATCATTCCAGTCAGTTGGTTTTTTAACACGTCAAGCATTTGTACGTTGGTATGGTTTTTACAGACAATCAACAACTGATAGCTTGGGTCTGTGTCAGCCGACTCGCTGTTTTTTCGATATAAGGGAAGCTCGAAAAACTACTGACTTTATGAAAAATAGCTTTGTAACCTATTGATTCATTAATGGGCCGTTTTTGTAAAATGAGGTTTTTCGAGCTTCCCGAATCGTTTGGTTTACCTTCTCATGATAAACATTCTTGTTGATGACATTTAAAATTGAATACAGCGTCTTAGTAAAAAAACTCTTGCCTGTGCCATTGGGGCCAGTAATAACTGTCATGGGGCGAATATTAAAAGTTGCTTCCCTAATTTGCCCCAAATTTTGGACGCTTACATCAAGATTCATAACAGTTCCCTGCAATATTCAAACAAACAAAAATTAACCAGCCTTTGGCTTTCTTTTCCGTTTCTTCTTGGCTTTGGCTGTTTTGGCGGCGGCAGTGCCTGCCCCAGTGTTAGCGGCTTTTTTAACGGCCCCTTCTTTTTTCACCAGCTCAAAATCCATTTTCTTTTCATCCAAATCCACCCGTACCACCCTGATTTTTACACTATCGCCCAGGCGGTAGGTGGTGTTGGTGCGTTCGCCCTGCAAGCGGTGGCTGGTCGGGTCAAAATGGAAATAATCTTCGCCCAAGTTGCTGATGTGTACCAAGCCTTCGACAAAAATTTCCGCCAATTCGACAAAAAATCCAAACGAGGTGACGGCGGAGATAATACCGGTGAATTCTTCACCGATTTTATCCATCATATATTCGCATTTCAGCCAATTGACCACGTCGCGGGTGGCATCATCGGCACGCCTTTCGTTAGCGGAGCAATGCTCGCCCAGCAACACCATATCTGGCACGCCGTAATAGAAGCTGTCAGCTTTTTTGCCTTGCAAACAATGGCGTATGGCACGATGCACCAGCAAATCGGGATAACGGCGAATGGGCGAGGTGAAATGTGCATAAGCCTCCAACGCCAAGCCGAAATGGCCTTTTAGCTCAGGGCTGTAGACTGCTTGCGACAAGGAGCGCAGCAATACCGTTTGAATCAGGTGGGCATCGGGGCGGCCTTTAATGCTATTGACCAAATGCATGTAATCCAACGGGGCCGGTTCGGCTTCGCCGCCCATTTTTAGGCCCAGTTCCCCCAAAAAAGTTTTTAATGCAAACAACTTGTCCGAACTGGGGCCTTCGTGGATGCGTAATAGCTTGGGCATTTTTTTGCCGTTCAAGAACTTTGCCGCCACGCTGTTGGCGGTGATCATGCATTCCTCAATCAGCTTATGGGCATCGTTACGGGTGACCGGTACAATTTTGCTGATTTTACGGTTGTCACCAAAAACAATACGCGTCTCTTGGGTGTCAAAATCCATAGCGCCGCGTTGTTCGCGCTTCATCCGCAATACTTGGTACAACGCATAAAGCTCTTGCAAGTGCTTAAACACCGGCTGGTACTGTGCTTGTAAGGCAGTATCGCCATCCACCAACATTTTGGCCACTTCGGTATAGGTCAGGCGGGCATGGGAGTTCATCACCGCTTCCATAAATTTGGCGCGGGTCACATTGCCGTCATGGTCAATCAACATTTCGCAAACCATGCATAAACGGTCAACATGGGGATTCAACGAACATAAGCCGTTAGACAACACCTCCGGCAACATCGGGATAACATTTTCGGGAAAATACACCGACGTGCTACGGTTTTTGGCTTCGGCATCCAAAGCTGTACCAATTTGCACATAATGCGAGACATCCGCTATCGCCACCAATAATTTCCAGCCACTCGGGGTTTTTTTGGCGAACACGGCATCGTCAAAGTCGCGGGCATCTTCCCCGTCAATAGTCACCAAAGGCGTGTTGCGCAAATCCACGCGCCCAGCTTTGGCGGCTTCCGGCACTTCTGGGGTAAGCGGTTTAATTTCTTCCAACAAGTCTTCTGGCCATTGATAAGGCAACTCATGCGAGCGTATGGCCATTTCAATTTCCATGCCCGGAGCCAAGTGGTCGCCTAACACCTCTATAATACGGCCTATCGGTTGGCGCAATTTAGACGGCTGCTCAACAATTTCAGCAATCACTATTTGCCCTTGCTTTGCGCCGCCTATGCCATCTTTTTGCAGCAGGATGGTTTGCGAAATGTTTTTATTGTCCGGAATAACGTAGGTGAAGCCGTCTTCCTTATAGAGCCTTCCCACCACCTGATGGGTGTTGCGTTCCAGAATTTCCACCACTGCACCTTCGCGGCGGCCTTTTTTATCAATGCCGACCACCCGCACCATAGCACGGTCATTGTGCAGCAGCGGGTTCATTTCGCGCGGAGAGAGGAACAGATCATCAGAACCGTCATCCGGGCGGACAAAACCAAAACCATCGGCATGGCCAATAATACGGCCGACAATCAAATCTTTGTTGTTGACCAAGCAATAACGCTGCCCACGGTTAAACAGCAATTGCCCGTCACGCTCCATGGCGCGTAAGCGCCGCCGCAATGCCTCCAACTGGGTTTCATCTTCAATCGCAAAGGCTTCGGCTATTTCCTTACGCCCCAATGGCTTGCCAGTTTTTTCAATAAGTTGCAGGATACATTCCCGGCTGGCAATCGGGTTGTCGTATTTTTCAGCTTCGCGCTGGGCGTAGGGGTCGGGTGTCGATTTGATATCAACGTCTTTTTTAGACTTCAAGGGCATTTAAACTAAAGGGATAAGAGGGTGGTGGCTACAGTTAGCTTGAGCTATATCATACATGCTTAGGCTATTGATTAGAATTGATAATAGCACGGCTTGCCCAGGCAAGCGAAAAGCATCGGACCCGGGCGGGCGATTCTTGACTGCTGACGAGACCGATAAAACTGCAAATAGCTAATGAATACGAAACGTTAATAAGTCTGCTGAGGTTGCGGGATAGCCATTTTGGATGCGCAACATGAACACTATAATTGACAACTGGGAATGGACAAATTACAATCACCCTCTAAGTTATATCATATAACGCCGAGATGGTGAAATTGGTAGACACGCCAGCTTCAGGTGCTGGTGGGCGCAAGCTCGTGGAGGTTCAAGTCCTCTTCTCGGTACCAAAAATAGACATTCAGCAACACCCGATGACGACCAGAAACCCTTGATTATCAATTATCAAGGGTTTTTTTGTGTCCAACGAAATAAGTAACAGCCTGCAATATTTGCAGTAAATTTTACAGCAATTCCCATTCGCCCCAAAAAGTTACTGCAAAATAACAAACTGGCTTGATGTATAATTCAATCATCACTATTAAGTATAAAATAAAAATAAAGCTTATGTTGCCAACCCTTGACTAAACTTCGCAAAACTATATTGCAATGAGCATTGACGATTTTAAGTGCCGATTGATGTTTAAGCGCATAACAACCCCATAATTTCGATTCATAATCCGCCTAGCTATGTGAACGTGTCAGCCCATGAGCCAATCTACTCCTCCTATACCCGGTCCATTGGGGCATCGCCCAGCGTCCCGCAAATCCATGCTGTTGCTGCCTTGGTTGATGTTAAAACCACGCTTGCCAAGGGCTTTTGACTTACTGAGCAGTCTTTTTTTGCTATATCTGTTATGGCCATTGTTGTTGCTACGTGGTTTTCTGGCTTACCTGCAAACAGGCAAAGTGTTTGCCAGACAAACACAGGTGGGGCGCTACCAACAAGAATTTGAACGTTTGGCATTTGCCGGACAGTTGCCGGGTAAAGGGCTTGCGGCATTGCTTAACGTGGTTCAGGGGGAGTTGGCTTGGGCTGGACCCAGGGCATTGGCGCCGGAAGAGTTGCCGCAATTGTCAAGCCAAGCTTTTTTTAGATTCAATCTCAGGCCTGGATTGATTTCCCGCCATGTGCTCAGAAAAAAAATTGGCTTGGCTTATGATGATGAGCTAAGCACCGACCACCGCTATTACTACAGCGCATCAGCTAAAGACCATGTTGGCCTGAGCTTGCGCGGTGTTATCGGTTCGTTGCTGGGCGGCGGCAAGCAGGATGTGCCTGTCCATCCCATGCTGCATTTTTTGGGGATTGACATTGTCAACACCACAATGGCGGAAGCACTGGATTGGTTTGAGCAGCGCGTCCAAGCCAAACAAAAAAGCCTGTTGTTCTTCGCCAACCCCGCCTGCTTGAATATTGCCTATGAAGAGAGCGACTATCGGCACGTGTTACAAGAAGCTGAGCGGGTGCTGCCAGATGGCATAGGCATTAAAATTGGTTGCCGGATGCTCAACGAAGGCATGTTGGACAATATAAACGGCACTGATTTTTTTCCACGCCTTTGTGAACGTGCGGCCAATACCGGCTTAAAGCTGTACTTATTGGGCGGTTTGCCGGGTGTTGCCGCTTTGGCGGCCCAAGCGATGCAGAAACGTTACCCGAAATTGATAATTGCGGGTACACGTGACGGCTATTTTGACCATACACAGGAAAGTGATGTTATCAACAGCATCAATTTATCGGGCGCCGACATTCTGTTGGTCGGCATGGGTGCGCCTAAGCAAGAATTGTGGCTGGCACGGCATCGCGGACAATTGCAGCCCAGTGTTTGCATGGGGGTGGGTGGCTTGTTCGATTTTTATTCCGGACGCATTCCCCGTGCGCCCGTGTGGATGCGTGAAATAGGCATGGAATGGGCGTGGCGGATAGCCCAAGAACCCGGGCGCATGTGGCGGCGTTATATTGTGGGCAATCCGTTGTTTTTGTATCGCGTTTGGTTGCAGCGACAGCGAGCGTCCCGATCTGGCAAAAAAACATAGCGGCAGGCATTATGGCAACTGCAAGTATCCAATTTTAAAAACAGCCCCGGGAATACCTTAATGGGCAAGCACAACGACCCAGCCAGCCCAAATAAAGAAAAGCCGAAACAACTGCTTGCGCGTATGCATTTGGCAGAACATGCCGCCCAGGCGGGGATGTGGGATTGGGATTTTGCAACTAACCGGCAATTTTGGTCGGCCTCCTTGTTTGTGCTATTTGGTTTGGATGCCGAAAAAACAACGCCAAGCGTGGATGTCTGGCGCCGCCTAGTGCATCCCGAAGACCTCCCCTGCATCCATCAGGCCTTTGCCGATAGCCTTGAAAATCATCTCCCATACACAGTCAACTACCGCATTGTGCGGCCTTCCGGCGAGATACGCTGGATCAGCGTTCATGGCCAAGCCTATTACGACCCGTCGGGCTTGCCCATCCGGTTCACTGGTATTTGCTTAGACACCACTGAATCACGGGCTATCGAAAATTTAATTATCGAAAGCGAGCAGCGTTTCCGCAACTTGTTCGATCATCTGCCATTGGCCTATCAGTCTCTGGACATTGAAGGAAACTGGCTGGATTGCAACCAGCACATGGCGGATTTATTGGGTTTTGAGTCGCCTGCACAGATGATAGGCCAAAGCTTTATAGACCATTTGCACGAGGCCACACCGGTAGAATTCCATGTCGTTTTCGACCAATTTAAAGCGTTCAACACCGTCAATCGTGATACAGTGCTGCGCCGAAAAGATGGGCAACTGATCACGGTCAATATCTCAGGCCAGGTGCAGCGCGATGTACAAGAGCGGTTTATACGCACCCACTGTGTGGTCGTTGACATCTCCGAACGCCATGCCAAAGAACAGGCCGTATTCAAACAAAATGCTGAACTGGAACGTAGGGTTGATGAGCGTACCCAAGCCCTGAAAGAAAGCGAAAAACGGGTCAAGCTGATTCTGGAAAGTTGTCCTGTGGCCATTCTGGTGCTGGACGAGCAGGGTGTCATTACCGAAACGAATACCAAAGCGAGTGAACTGTTCCGCTGTCAACCGGAAGATTTGCTTGGGCAACCAGCCACCTCTTTTGCCCCCTCCCTCAGCAAACCGGAAAATTTGGCGAGTGACGGTAAGTTGGTTTGGCAACCGATACCCAGTGTCCGGGAAATCATGGCAACCACCGTCCAAGGCGATGAAATACAGCTTGAAGTTGGCCTAGAGCAGGTCTCGTTTGAGCAACAAACTTTTTTGATCGCGGCGTTAAACGATATCACCATCCAAAGACAGGCCGAGGACGAATTAAAAGAAACCTGCGAAATTCTGGAACGGGCGCAGTCTGTTGCCAAATTGGGCAGTTGGCAGTTCTTCAAAAACCATGACACCTTCAAAATTTCTAAAGAAGCCGCCCGTTTATTCGGATTTGGCGATCAAGCTATTGTCAGTGCTGATGAACGATATGCCAAAATCCATCCTGATGACAGGCAGCGGGCCATTGATGCCTGGCAAGCCGCGTTGTCGGGCGCGCCCTACGCTATTGAGTACCGCATTATTGTGGACGGTCAAATTAAGCAGATCAGATCAACAGCGGAATTTACATTTGATGATTCTGGTCGCTGTGTGGCCGCCCTGGGCATAGTTCAAGATGTCACCGAACTTACCCAAACCCAGCAAGCGTTGCAGCGGCAGCACACTATGCTGGAAACCATTCTACAATACAGCCCCAATGGCCTGGCACTGTTCGACAACCACAACAATTTGGTCAAATATAACCAGAAATACCTCGACTTGGTCGGTTATCCGCGTGAGCTGATTGAGCAAGGCAAGGTGAACACCAAAGATTTCCTAGACTACCTATGGCAACGGGGCGAATTTAAAGGCACATCGTTTGATGCGGTTAAAGAGAAGTTTGCCACGCTTATCAGTTCGCGCCAATCATTTGAGGAATACCGTGAAATATCAAACGGTAATACCGTCTATGTGCATACCCTGTTTTTAGAGGAAGGTTGGTTTTTGGTGTCTTATAATGACATCACGCATATTAAACAGGTCGAACAAAAAAACTGGGAGATCACACAACGCCTGATGTTGGCAGCCAAGGCTTCGGGCGTTGGTGTGTGGGTATGGCATCTTGCTGACAATACGGTGATTTGGGATAGCCGGATGCACGCAATGTATGGGATCGAGGAAACACTGGGGCAGCTGGTTTCCTATGACACTTGGGCTGCGCGCCTACATCCTGATGATGCTGCCGAAACAACAGCGGCACTGGCACTTGCTGTTGAGCAAGGCAAAGAATTCAGCAAGACGTTTCGGATTGTCCTGCCCAGTGGCGAGGTTAAGTATATCGGCTCCAATTCGACGCTGGAGCTTGACCCGACCGGTAAGCCCATTCGCATGATAGGCACAAATTTTGATTTGACCGACCATTTTGAACAGCAAAAGGCTCTACAGGCCGCTAAACAAGCCGCTGATGCGGCCAATCAAGCCAAAAGCACGTTCTTGGCCAATATGAGCCATGAAATACGCACCCCTCTAAATGGCATTATTGGTCTGTCCGAATTGCTGCAACAATCCGAATTG
>CAJAWH010000054.1 GCA_903945605.1 uncultured Methylococcaceae bacterium
CCCTGCCCGCTACTGTCCAAAAATGGCAACGCGCCTTTACGGTGGCATAGCCCAATGAGCGTGGCATAGCTATTGTCCGGCGCTCCCGGCGGCAAGCTGCCGGAAAATATCACGCTATCGCCAGCCGACAGAGTTGCCGCCAAGGTGTTGGCTAGCTGTCGGCAATCCGCATCGGTCACGCTAAAGCCTTGGGTGATGATATGGGTTTGTCGGTTGGCAACGGTGTCGGACAAGGTCAGGTTGGTACGGGTTTTACCGTCAACCAAGGTAAAATCAGTGTGTAAATTTGCCGTTGCCAAGGCATTGAATGCCGCCATCGATTGCTCTCCGACAAAGCCTTGGCAAAGCACCGGACAGCCCAGCGCGGCGACGGCCTTGCCGACATTCACCCCTTTGCTGCCTGCAAATTGGGCGCTACGTTGGGCCTTGGCGACATCGTGCGCCAAGCCCGCCACTTCGATGAAAAAATCAATGGCGGTGTTGGCGGTGACAGTAATGATTTTTGCCATGTCGGAAATTTGCGCTTGATGGTTTATGTTATCGGTGCAGCCAGAAGCATTATAATGATGACCACACTTATTGCATCAAACTTAGCTGACCGGTTAAAGTGCTGACCCCATAACTATCAGGAATCCGTATGCAAGCAAACAACAGCCCCGCTATTGGCCGAGTGGTTTCAGTGCGCGGCAGTGTGGTGGATATTGCCTTTGCTGACCGTTTGCCGCCTATTTATTCGTTGCTTCATGCCCAGGCAGGCACTATTGTTATTGAAGTGTTGGCCCAGTTGGATGCCGGTCAGGTGCGCGGTATTGCTTTAACGCCTACACAAGGTCTGGCGCGGGGTATGGTGGTTGAAAACACTGGCGGGCCGTTGCGGGCGCCTGTGGGCAGCGGCGTGCTGGGGCGGATGTTTGATGTGTTTGGCAATGCCATTGACCGGCTGGGGCCGCTAGTGGATTGCCAATGGCGTTCTGTGCATAACACCCCGCCGCCACTGGCACGCCGTTCCACCCAATCGGAAATTTTTGTCACCGGCATCAAGTTGATTGATGTGTTGGTGCCATTGGAGCGCGGCGGTAAAGCTGGCTTGTTTGGCGGTGCGGGAGTGGGTAAAACAGTGCTGTTGACGGAAATGATCCATAATATGATCGGTCATCATAACGGCGTGAGTATTTTTTGCGGTATTGGTGAACGCTGCCGTGAAGGTGAAGAGCTGTACCGCGACATGAAACAAGCTGGTGTGCTGCAAAATATGGTGATGCTGTTCGGGCAAATGAACGAACCGCCCGGCAGCCGCTTCCGCGTAGGTCATGCAGCATTGACCATGGCGGAATATTTCCGTGATGACGAACAGCGTGATGTGTTGCTGTTGATCGACAATATTTTCCGGTTTATCCAAGCGGGGTCGGAAATTTCCGGCCTGATGGGGCAAATGCCTTCCCGATTAGGCTATCAGCCCACGATGGGTACGGAACTGTCCGGCTTGGAAGAGCGTATTGCCAACACCGACAAGGGCGCCATCACTTCTATTCAGGCGGTGTATGTGCCCGCCGATGATTTTACCGATCCGGCGGCGGTGCATACCTTTTCGCATCTGTCAGCCTCTGTGGTGTTGTCGCGCAAGCGTGCCAGTGAGGGGCTGTTTCCGGCTATTGACCCGTTACAATCCAGCTCGCGCATGGCCACCCCGGGCATTGTCGGTGAGCGGCATTACCAGATAGCGCAAGCAGTCAGGCGAACGCTGGCACAATACGCCCAGCTGAAAGATATTATTGCCATGTTGGGCTTGGAACAATTGTCACCGGAAGACCGTAATGTGGTGGCGCGTACCCGCCGTTTGGAACGGTTTCTGACCCAACCCTTTTTCACCACCGAGCAATTTACCGGAATGGCCGGCAAATTGGTCAGTCTTGACGACGCGCTGGACGGCTGTGAACGGATTTTGAATGATGAGTTTAAAGATTATCCGGAAAACGCCTTCTATATGATAGGGACAGTGGACGAAGCAAAAGCGAAAGCAAAAATCACTGCTGTAATATGACTATCCAAGCACAAATTGTCAAAGGATACGGGATATGCCTGCCGAGTTAATGACCCTTAAGATTTTGCTGCCGTTCCGTGTCTTTATGGAACAGGCCGCCGTGCTAAAGGTGGTTGCAGAAACTCGCAGCGGCTCGTTTGGCCTGTTGCCACAGCGCCTTGATTGTGTGGCGGCCTTGGTGCCTGGTATCTTGTGCTATCAAACCCGAGCGGACGGTGATGTTTATGTGGCGGTCGATGAGGGGGTGTTGGTCAAAACTGGCCCGCAAGTGCTGGTTTCTGTGCGCCGTGCGATAGTGGGCATGGAACTGGCGCAATTACACGCAGCGGTCACGCAAACGTTTTTGACCCTGGATGAAGACGAAAAAAGCATACGCACTGTCATGGCTAAATTGGAAAGCGGATTTTTACGCCGCTTGGCGAGTTTGCAACATGAATAAATTTGTCGGGCAAATCGCCGCAAAAGCTGGACGTAAACTAAAAGCCCAAGCCAATACCATGCCTGGGGTATGGTTTGGCTTGGGCATGATGGGGATGGTTGGCTGGTCAGTGGCTGTACCCACCTTATTGGGGGCGGCACTAGGTATCTGGTTGGACGAGCATTATCCCGGCCCACATCCGTGGACATTGGCTTTGTTAGTGGCTGGGCTTGCCATAGGGTGCTGGATTGCTTGGTTTTGGGTGACCAAGGAAGAACGGGCTATCCACGACGGGCAGGTGCATCATGATGATGCATGAGCTAATGGCAGTGTTGCTGGCTGGAGTAATGGGGTGGTTGCTAGGGCTGTTTTTTTTCGGTGTGCTGTGGTGGACTGTCCAGCGCGGCATGGCATCCACCAGCCCCGCCTTGTGGTTTTTGACTAGCCTGACACTGAGAATGGGCATCACCTTGACGGGCTTTTATGCGGTCGGAAGGGATGATTGGCGTCGCCTGCTGGCCTGCCTGTGCGGTTTCTTGATGGCCCGTCTGTTAGTGGCCCGCTTAACCCGTCCCACGCCAAACAAACCGCCGCAGCCACTACCTATCAAGGAGCCCCCCCATGCATCTTAGCCCCGACCAAGTTATTTTTTGGCAGTCCGGTTTTGTTAAGCTCAATGCCACTATTGTCTATACGTGGGCCATTATGGTGTTGCTGGTCGTCGGGGCAAAATTGATCACGGGTAAGCTCTCCCATGATTTACAGCGTTCGCGCTGGCAGAACCTACTGGAAATCATCCTGCTTGCCATTGTCAAACAAATCGAATCAGTGGGTTTAAGCGAACCGCGCACCTATCTCAGTTTTTTAGGCACACTGTTTTTGTTTGTCGTCACCGCAGCACTGCTGACTATCCTGCCCAGTTACGAACCGCCCACGGGTTCGCTGTCAACCACAGTGGCCTTGGCCTTGTGCGTCATGGTTGCCGTGCCGCTGTTTGGCGTTGCCGGACAAGGCTGGCGTGGCTATCTTAAATCGTACCTTGAACCCACACTTATCATGTTGCCGTTCAATATCATCAGTGAAATTTCCCGCACCTTGGCATTGGCGGTGCGGCTATTTGGCAATATGATGAGCGGCACGATGATCCTAGCTATTTTGTTGGCGATCACGCCGTTTATTTTTCCTGTTGTCATGACCGTGCTGGGCTTGCTCACCGGCATGGTGCAAGCGTATATTTTCAGCATTCTGGCGGCGGTGTATATTGCCGCAGCACTCAGCATCGACCAAGAAAAAAAACACCATTAACATGCTAACACCAAAGGGAACACTATGGATAACATGACAATTATTGCGGTGGCTTCCATTGCCGTCGCGGGCATTACCATTGCATTCGGCACTATGGGCCCGGCACTGGCGGAAGGCCGTGCGGTGTCAACTGCACTGACCGCCCTGGCACAACAACCGGACGCTTCCGCCACTATTACCCGGACACTTTTTGTTGGTTTGGCGATGATTGAATCCATGGCCATTTATTGTTTTGTGGTCTCAATGATCCTTATTTTCGCCAACCCTTTCTGGAATCATGCCATAGCCCAAGCAACGGGGCATTAAGCCATGCTCATTGACTGGTTCACGGTAGCGGCGCAAGCGCTTAACTTTATTATTTTAGTGGCGTTGCTGAAACATTTCCTTTATCGGCCTATCCTAGCCGCCCTTGATGCGCGTGAGCAGAAAATTGCCGCTGAATTGGCCGATGCCGCCCACCAAAAAACCGCCGCCATTGAACAACGTGAACTGTTCCAACAAAAAAACGGGCTATTTGACCAGCAACGCAAGGAGCTATTTGAGCAAGCCTTACAAGCGGCGAATGCTGAACGCCTCCGGCTGTTTGCAGAAGCCCGCAGCGCCGCAGAAAGTTTCCAGACCAGCTATCGGGCGACCTTGCTAAACGATGCCCAAAACCTGAACCAAGCCATTAGCCAGCAAACCCATCAGGCAGTGTTTGCCATTGTCCGTCAGGTGCTTGCCGACTTGGCTTCGGCCAATTTTGAAGATCAACTGATACAGATGTTCGCCAATCGGTTGCAGGCACTGGACAACACGGCAAAAGCCAGCTTGCTTGCTGCCATCAACAGCGTTGATGCACTGGTGGTCAGGAGCGCTTTTACCTTGACCGCTGAGCAATGCACGGTAATCCAACAAGCCTTGGAGAGCTGCCTGGCTACGCCCGCCGCTATCCGTTTTGAAACAGCCCCCGAATTGATCAGCGGCATTGAGCTGGTTGCCAACGGCTGGAAAATCGCTTGGAGCATTGCCGATTATATTGCCTCGCTGGAACAAAGTGTCGGCGGGTTGCTCATCGAAACCAACCAAGCTACCGCCGCCAATAGCAATGCAGCCTGACACCTTACGGCAAGTTTTTGACCGCACCTTTGATGCCATCGGCAAAAGTCGGCAAGCTTTTAAACCCCAATTGACCTTGCAAGAAGTGGGTACGGTCAGCACCGTCAGCACCGGCATTGCCAAAGTGGCGGGCTTGCCCAATGTCGGCTTTGAAGAGTTGCTGAGCTTTCAGGGGGGGGTGTACGGGATTGCCTTTAATATTGATGCCGATGAAATCGGCGTGGTGCTGCTGGGTGACCACGTCGCGGTACAGGCAGGCAGTCAAGTGACGCGTACCGGACGGGTGATGGATGTCGCCGTCGGCACGGGTTTGCTGGGCAGGGTCATTGACCCGCTAGGCCGCCCGCTAGACGGTTTAGGGCGGGTCATTAGCCAGCAGCGCTTGCCCATTGAACGCCCCGCACCGCCCATTATGAACCGCGCCCCTGTCACCGTGCCGCTGCAAACCGGCATTAAGGTGATTGATGCGACTATCCCTATCGGACGCGGGCAACGCGAGTTGATTTTAGGCGACCGGCAAACCGGCAAAACAGCCATAGCACTGGACACCATCCTTAACCAGCATGACCAAAATGTGCTGTGTATTTATTGCGCCATTGGTCAACGCGCCGCCTCGGTGGCCAAAACTGTAGCGATCTTACGCAAAAAAGGCGCGTTAGCCTATACGGTCGTCGTCGTGACCGAGGGTAACGACCCGTCCGGTCTTGCTTATATCGCGCCTTACGCCGCCACCAGCATTGCCGAGTATTTTATGGAAGCGGGCAGGGATGTGCTGATTGTCTATGATGACCTGACCCAACATGCCCGCGCTTACCGTGAATTATCCTTATTGCTGCGCCGCCCTCCCGGACGCGAGGCATTTCCCGGTGATATTTTTTATATCCATTCACGCTTGCTGGAACGGGCGACCCGTCTGTGTGACGCACTGGGTGGCGGTTCGCTGACCGCTTTGCCAGTGTTGGAAACCGAAGCACAAAATATGTCGGCTTATATCCCAACCAACCTAATTTCCATCACTGACGGACAAATTTGCCTGTCACCCGCCTTGTTTGAATTGGGCGTGTTGCCCGCCGTTGATGTTGGCAAATCAGTTTCCCGTGTCGGCGGCAAAGCACAATTGGCCGCTTACCGCGCGGTAGCGGCGGACCTTAAATTGGCATACGCCCAATTTGAAGAACTGGAAAGCTTTGCCCGTTTCGGGGCACGGCTGGATGCCAGCACCCGCCAAGCCATCACCCGCGGGCAACGCATCCGCGCCTGCCTGGTGCAAGCTGAATTTAGCCCCGTACCGGTACCGACCCAAATCACCCTGCTACTGGCACTGGCGGCAGGATTGTTTGACCCCATCCCGTTAACACTTGTCAAAGCAGCCATCACCGACTTACAGGCATTAGCCGCTACCCTGCCGGATACCCTGCTGGCAGGTTTGCAATCTGGCGAGCTGTTAAGCCCGGAGGACAAAGCGGACATTATTGACGCGGTACGCCCGGCACTCGACCAGTTTATGCCCGTATCAACAAGCTCCCCTATGGCCGCACATTAGTATGGGTGACTCAATGGCTAGCCTCAGCCGTAAAATCAGCAGTGCTGGCGAGCTGCAATCGGTGGTGCGTACCATGAAGGCGTTAGCCGCCGCCAATATCAGCCAATATGAGCAATCCGTGCGGGCATTGGCGGATTACAAGCAAGCCGTGGCATTGGGCTTAAGCGTCTGCCTGCGTGCCATTGGGCCACCCCCGTTACCGCCCGGCAAGCACAGCGCCCGTCCCCCTGTTGTCCGCGCAGTGGTGTTTGGTTCAGATCAAGGGTTGGTCGGGCAATTCAATGAATCAATCACTGATTTTGCCATCACTCGCCTTGCCACCCTACCCAGCAATGCACAGCTTTGGGCGGTGGGTGAATGCGCCCATGCCCGTTTGGCAGATGCCGGGCTAACTTTGTTAGGTTTGTTTGCCGTACCCCAGTCGGTCCAAGCCATTGCCCCGCTGATTGGGCAAATACTACTGGCTAACCAAACCATCGCCGAGGACAACAACGAACTTTATCTGTTTTACAACCACCCCACTGCCGATGGTCTGTACACCCCAACCCAACAACGCCTGTTGCCGTTAGATGACCGCTGGCTGCAACAGCTTGCCGCCCAGCCTTGGCCGACTCGCTGCTTGCCCGATGTGCTGGGCGATAGTGCCGCCACACTTTCGGCATTGACTGGCGAATATCTGTTTGTCTCGCTGTTCCGCGCTTGTGCAGAATCGCTGGCCAGTGAGAATGCCAGCCGTTTGGCGGCTATGGAACGCGCCGACCAAAATATTGACGGGTTATTGGAAAGCCTGCACAGCAGCTA
>CAJAWH010000055.1 GCA_903945605.1 uncultured Methylococcaceae bacterium
CGACCCCATCCCGAACTCGGAAGTGAAACCGCTTAGCGCCGATGATAGTGTGGCACTTTGCCATGCGAAAGTAGGGAATCGCCAAGCGCTTGAAAAAACAGCCCCCGCCATATCAACATGGCGCGGGCTTTTTTTTTGGCTAGTAAGTTGCCCAGCTGTCCTATTATGCCAAATGGATTGGCTGCACATCCCGCCATCAATCTATGGGCGATATTCCGCTTAATGGGTTATAATCATCAAATAACAAACAGTTAATTTTTACTCGAAGCTTAATCAAATGGCAGCATACCCACAAAATCCGTTGGTTGAAAAAACGGTTATTAACTTTGATTCCATAAAGGATTTGACTCAAGAAGAAGCTAAAGCGGTAGATGGCCTTATTGTCGATGAGCTGAGTTCCGATGTGTTGTTGATTAACCAAATGGGGCATTATATTGTCGGCAGTGGCGGCAAGCGTTTAAGGCCGATGTTGTTGTTATTGGTTGCCAAGGCATTGGGCAAGGTCAACACCAACCATCTTTTGTTGGCAGCGGTGATTGAATTTATCCATACGGCCACATTGCTGCATGATGATGTGGTTGACGAATCCCAATTAAGGCGCGGCAAAGAATCAGCCAATGCTGTTTGGGGTAATGCCGCTAGCGTATTGGTGGGTGATTATTTGTATTCCAGTGCCTTTAAAATGATGGTTCGGACAGGCAATTTACGGGTTATGGAGATTCTTTCCAGCACCACTACGGCGATAGCCGAAGGTGAGGTGTTGCAACTGCTGAACTGCAATAACCCTGAAACCACAGAGGCCAAATACCTTGAAGTGATTGCCAGAAAAACAGCCATATTATTTAGTGCCGCGACCCGTTTGGCGGCGGTGGTGACTGATTCGGAAGAAAGCCTAAAAATTGAGGACGACCTTGCCCGTTACGGTCAGCATTTGGGCATTGCTTTCCAATTGATTGATGATGCCTTGGATTATAAGGCCACCACCGATGAATTGGGCAAAAATTTGGGTGATGATCTGGCGGAAGGCAAGCCAACCCTGCCATTGATATATGCCATTCAAAACGGCACAGCACAAGAAGCGGCCATTATTGTTGAGGCTATCCAGAATGGCAACCGTGATGCCTTTAATGAAGTCTATGCAGTCGTGCAAAAGACAGAGGCGATTGCCTATACCGAGCAATGCGCTGCCGCAGAAGCCCAAAAAGCTATTGATGCTTTAGCGGTATTGCCCGCTTCTGAATATAAGGAAGCGTTAATACAGTTGGCCCAATTTTCTGTACAACGCAGTTATTAATTGATGTCACGCAAAGGGTCATCTGTTTGTAAAAACCGTTCGTGTCCTGAGCGCAGTCGCAGAGGCCGCACAGCTTAAGGTCAGACGGCATCTATATACTAACCCGCATTAGCCGGATTTCATCCCTGAGTTTTGCAGCTTGCTCAAATTCCAAGTTTTTCGCATGTAGGTACATAGCATCCTCCAGTTGCTTGAGTTTTTTGGCTAAATCTTTCGGCGCCATTACTGTGTAGTCCGCCCTAGTTTCGGCAACAAGGCTTGCCGCTCTACTGGGCTTGCCGCCCGAGCCGGGGATGGATGCTTGCATAATATCAAGCACCGATTTGAATATACCGGTGGGTTCTATGCCGTGTTCCAGATTAAAAGCCCGCTGTTTGTTCCGCCGCCGCTCCGTTTCATCAATTGCTTGCTGCATTGATCGGGTGATGCGGTCACCGTACAAAATGGCCTTGCCATTGATGTTACGCGCCGCCCTGCCGATAGTTTGCACCAAGGACACCACCGAGCGTAAAAAACCTTCTTTATCGGCATCCAAAATAGCCACCAGCGACACTTCAGGAATATCCAAGCCTTCACGCAGCAGGTTAATGCCCACCAGCACATCAAATTGCCCCAAGCGTAAATCCCGTATGATTTCAACACGTTCTACAGTGTCTATATCGGAATGCAGGTAGCGGACTTTAACGTCATGTTCAGACAGGTATTCGCTTAGGTCTTCCGCCATGCGCTTGGTCAGCGTGGTCACTAACACCCGTTCCTTTAAGGCAACGCGCTTGTTGATTTCCGATAATAAATCATCCACTTGGGTGGTTGCAGGCCGTACTTCCACCTGCGGGTCCAACAGTCCGGTTGGACGCACCACTTGTTCGGCAAATACACCTGACAGACCGCGCTCATAAGGGCCGGGTGTAGCTGAGACATAAATGCGTTGCGGTGATTTGGCGGCAAACTCTTCAAAAGTCAACGGGCGGTTGTCCAGTGCGGAAGGTAGTCTAAAGCCATAATTCACTAATGTTTCTTTGCGGGAACGGTCGCCTTTGTACATAGCGCCGATTTGTGGCACGGTCACGTGGCTTTCATCAAGGATCACCAACGCATCCTCGGGCAGATAGTCGAACATGGTGGCAGGCGGTTCACCGGCAGCCGTACCCGCCAAATGTCGGGAATAATTTTCAATCCCAGAGCAATAGCCCACTTCCAAAATCATTTCAATATCAAATAAGGTGCGTTGTTCGAGCCGTTGCGCTTCAACTAATTTATTCACTGAATAGAAATAATCCAAGCGTTCTTTCAGTTCAATTTTAATGGCATCGACAGCGGACAACAGCTGTTCCCGTGGCGTGACATAGTGGTTTTTCGGGTAGACCGTATAACGGGCGATGCGCCTTAGCACCTCCCCTGTCAGCGGGTCGAACAGTGACAAACGCTCCACTTCATTATCAAACAGTTCAATACGTAGTGCCTCGCTGTCAGATTCGGCAGGAAACACATCAATCACTTCTCCGCGTACCCGATAAGTCGCACGCCGCAAGTCCATATCGTTACGGGTGTATTGCATTTCTGCCAAACGACGCAAAATAGCCCGTTGTTCGATCAGATCGCCTTTGACCAGATGCAACACCATTTCAAAGTATGATGCAGGTTCCCCCAAACCGTAGATAGCTGAAACGGTCGCCACTACAATAGTGTCGGGGCGTTCAATCAGGGCTTTGGTGGCGGACAAACGCATTTGTTCAATATGCTCGTTAAGCGAGGCATCCTTGTCGATAAACGTGTCCGAGGCCGGTACATAAGCTTCTGGCTGGTAGTAATCATAATACGATACAAAATATTCAACGCTGTTTTCAGGAAAAAATTCCTTCATTTCACCATACAATTGCGCGGCAAGGGTTTTGTTGGGTGCCATGATCATGGCGGGACGTTGTGCTGTTTGGATGACATTGGCAATGGTGAAGGTTTTGCCCGAACCAGTGACACCCAGTAAGGTTTGATGCACTTCGCCATTGTTCAGTCCTTCCACCAATGCTTGGATGGCAGCCGGTTGGTCGCCCGCAGGTTGGAAACGGCTGTGTAGATTAAAGGGTTTTTTCACTATTTTTTAATATAAGGTTGTTAGCAAGAAAGGGCGCATAGCGTATAATGAAAACATTTCACACTTTGATTTTACACGGCAAACCATGAGCATCCAACTATCTGAGCGCGTCCAATCCGTCAAACCATCTCCAACCTTGGCTATTACCGCCCGTGCCGCACAAATGCGCGCCGCCGGAAAAGATATTATTGGTCTAGGTGCGGGTGAGCCGGATTTTGATACCCCAGACTTTATTAAAGCTGCCGCTATTGCAGCGTTGGATAAAGGATTCACCAAATACACCGCAGTGGATGGCACGGCAAGCTTGAAAAAAGCCGTTATTGACAAGTTCAAAAAAGATAATGGCCTTGATTACACACCTAAACAGATTTTGGTTTCGTGTGGTGGCAAACAAAGCTCGTTCAATTTGGCCCAGGCTTTGCTTAACAAAGGTGACGAAGTGATTATTCCTGCACCGTTTTGGGTGTCTTACCCCGATATGGTGCTGTTAGCGGATGGCGTGCCAGTTATAGTGGAAACCACCCAAGCACAAAACTTTAAAATGTCCCCCGGGCAATTACGCGCCGCCATTACCGACAAAACCCGTCTGATCTTTATCAACAGCCCGTCCAACCCATCGGGCGTGGCGTACACTTTGGCAGAGCTGACCGCTTTGGGTGATGTGTTGGCGGACTACCCTGACATTATCATAGCGACCGATGACATGTACGAGCAGGTGCTTTGGCAACCGGGCACTTTTGTCAACATACTCAATGCCCATCCTGAGTTTTATGCGCGTACAGTGGTCATGAATGGCGTTTCCAAAGCCTATTCAATGACGGGCTGGCGTATCGGTTATGCGGCTGGCCCGGCCGATTTGATTGAGGCGATGTGTACCATCCAATCCCAAAGCACATCCAATCCCACTTCCATTTCCCAATATGCCGCCGAAGCGGCGCTGACCGGCGACCAAAGCTTTATTGCTTACATGTGCGAGGAATTCAAAAAACGCCATGATTATGTGGTTGCCGAGCTGAACAGCATTGACGGCGTGGAATGTTTGCCAACCGACGGTACATTTTATGTTTTTCCTAGTGTTGCCGGACTGATTGCCAAAATGGATGGCATCAATAATGATCTTGAATTTTCAGATTACTTGATTGAAAAAGCCGGTGTGGCTTTGGTGCCGGGGTCTGCTTTTGGCTGTGAAGGCCATGTGCGTATATCTATTGCCACTAGCATGGCCAATTTGCAGAACGCCTTGGAGCGGATTAAAAAAGCGGTGGCCTAAGCGGCTATTGTTTTTTTCAAGCGAGGTGGCTATTGGCAAGCTGGCGGCTGTTATCTGCCCTGCCAATATCACTAGCCCCTACCGCGCATTGTAGGCATGAACCTCGTTAAATCTTGCCAAACCATAGAGGCATTGATCAAAAAATCGCGTTTTATCGGGGCCATTATGCCTTGCGCCGATGAGCGCGAAGTTTTGCAAAGCCTTAAGCAACTGCACGAGCAACACCCCAACGCCACCCACATAGCTTTCGCCTATCGGCTTAAAACAGCACAAGGTATCGTTTATCGCTTCCATGACGCAGGCGAGCCGACCGGCACGGCGGGCAAGCCTATTTACCAGCATTTGGAAGGCAACGACATCATTAATGTGTTGGCGGCGGTCATCCGTTATTACGGCGGCATTAAACTGGGTGCTGGTGGTCTGACACGGGCTTACAGCAATACCGCCAAACAAGCACTGGATGCAGCGACGCTGTACCCCTATATCGAAATGGCAACCCTGAATGTGACACTGGATTATGCACAAATGCAGCCGTTTGAATACCAACTGAAAAAACTGGACGGCATCATAATCCGGCAAGCCTTTGCCGAACAAATCCGCCTGACGGTGCAACTGCCCGCCAGTGGTGTTGCTGATTTGAATAATGCTTTTCCGAGTGTGGGAAGTTAAGCTTTTTCTTATTGGTGATGAGGTTGCTGAGTTTTTGATATTTTGTTATGTGCGGGGCTCAAAGCCTCTCTTACTTCGGCAGGGCTATTTAAAACCGCTGTCCTGCACACCCCTACAACTCCCTCGTTGCACTAAACTTAATGTCAGGCCAGCGCTCTTCGGTCAGTTGCAGATTGACGCGGCTGGTGGCCAGATAGACCAGATAACCGCCGCCGTCTTCCGCCAAGTTATCAAAGGCTTTCTTTTTAAACTCATCCAGTTTGGCGGGGTTGTCGGAACTGACCCAGCGCACGGTTGATATGCCAATGGCATCGTACACACATTCCACGTTATATTCGCCTTTGAGCCGGAAAGCGGTGACATCGAACTGCAACACGCCCACAGCGCCCAGTATCAAATCATTGTTCCTTAGCGGCTTAAACAACTGGGTTGCACCTTCTTCGGTCAATTGCACCAAGCCTTTTTGTAAGGCTTTGGCGCGTAGCGGGTCTTTTAACACTACGCGGCGGAACAGTTCCGGCGCAAAATAAGGGATGCCGCCAAATTTAAGGGTTTCGCCTTGGGTGAAAGTGTCGCCGACTTGAATAGTACCGTGGTTATGCAAGCCGATAATATCACCGGGATAGGCTTCTTCCACGCTGTTGCGGGTGTCGGCTTGGAAGGTGATGGCGTTGGCGACTTGTACATTTTTACCTAAACGGACATGGTAAATTTTCATGCCTTTGTCGAATTTGCCGGAACACAACCGCAAAAAGGCCACGCGGTCACGGTGCGCGGGGTCCATGTTGGCCTGTACCTTAAAGACAAAACCAGTGAATTTGTCTTCGTCGGGTGACACTTCGCGCTGTTCTGCTTGGCGTGGCGACGGCGGTGGGGCGTATTCGGCAAAGGCATCGAGCAATTCAATAATGCCAAAATTGTTGATGGCTGAGCCGAAAAACACCGGTGTCAGCTTGCCTTGCAGGTATTCATCCAAGGCAAATTCATGGCTGGCCCCTTTCACCAAGTCTATTTCATCGCGCAGTTCTTGTGCCTGATCACCTAATAGTTCATCAAGCTGGCTATTGTCCAAGCCCCTAATAATGGTGGCTTCGGCAATGCGCCCGCCGTGCTGGGCACTGAACAGGTGGATTTCATCTTTATATAAATGGTAAACGCCTTTAAATCGCTTGCCCATGCCGATGGGCCAAGTCATGGGCGCACATTTTATTTTCAGCACATCCTCCACTTCGTCCATTAGCTCAATCGGCTCGCGGCCTTCGCGGTCAAGCTTGTTGATAAAAGTCAGGATAGGCGTGGTGCGTAAACGGCACACTTCCATTAAGTTAATGGTGCGTTCTTCTACGCCTTTCGCCACGTCAATCACCATCAGCGCCGAATCCACCGCAGTCAGGGTGCGGTAGGTGTCTTCCGAAAAGTCTTCATGGCCCGGCGTGTCCAACAAGTTGATGATGCAGCCTTTGTGGTCGAATTGCATCACCGACGTGGTGACCGAAATGCCCCGCTCCTTTTCCATTTCCATCCAGTCCGAAGTGGCGTGGCGGGCGGCTTTGCGCCCTTTGACCGAACCCGCCAGCTGGATAGCGCCACCGAACAGCAACAGTTTTTCGGTGATGGTGGTTTTGCCCGCGTCAGGATGGGAGATAATGGCAAAGGTGCGGCGGTTTTTGTATTCTGGGATGTTCATTAAGGTTAAGGTTCTCGGCAATGATATTTTGTATTTGACTGGCCAGAATGTTAATCGCTAAGATTGTTGGCTGGCAATACCGCACATTATAGCGTTATAAGCGGTGCTGCGCTGGAGCGGCACGAAAGTGCCGGATTGAATTTTTTAAATCGCCAAGGTAGGTGCAGCTTTATTTATGCCCTTTAGGGTATGCGAAATTCGGCTATTCATCTTGCAAATAGCTGGTTTCCCGATAAAACCGGCTGGTATAAGCGAACAATACGGCAGTCACCAGCATCAATCCGGTAAAAAACCAAAAATAGGTCGCCCCTGCCAGCTTGCTACTGCCATCGTCATTTTGGATGAAGAAATTGACCGCACTGGTGAACAGGTTGCCCAGTGCCACCGACAGGTAATAAAAAGCCATAATGAAGGATTTCATGCGCTTAGGTGCTTGGGTATAAGAGAACTCCAGGCAAGTGATGGACACCATCACTTCGGCGGCGGTAAGCAACAGGTAGGCCAGCAATTGCCAGGCGATGGGCGGTTTTAAACCGCTGTCCAATTGCATTTGTATGCCAGCGGCAATGGCGAAGGCGATGACGGTCAGGAACAGCCCCAAGGCTATTTTTGTTAGCGCGGTCAGGGTAAAAAAGCGCTTTAACAAGGGATACAGGCCATAGGCAAACAGCGGGGTCAGTAACATAATCAGCAGCGGGTTGGCGGCTTGGATTTGTGAGGGCAAGATTTCTATGCCAAACAGTACCCTGTCCATTTTTTGTGCCTGCAACACCCACGAGGAGCCGTTTTGTTCAAACAACGCCCAAAACATAGCGATAAACACATAAACCGAAGCCAGTTTGGTAAACACCTTTAAACCATCGGCACTAAAGACTTCTTTAACGAACACTAAGCCAGCGGCGGGAATATGGACAAAGCGGTAACGGCCTGACCAAAACACAGCGGTTGCCAGCAACATAAACAGCCCCGGCAGACCAAATGCAACGGCAGGGCCAAACTGTTTGAGCAACCACGGCATAATCAGCATGGCGGCAAACGCCCCAAGGTTGATGGCAAAATAAAACCAGCTAAAAACCTTGCCCATCAGGTGCTGGTTGTTTTTGCCAAACTGGTCGCCGACATGGGCGGACACACAGGGTTTTATACCGCCTGCACCTAGAGCAATCAAGCCTTGCCCCAATAATAACCCGCTCATGGTGCTGTCTATCGCCAGTGCCAAATGCCCCAAGCAGTAGAATAGCGACAGGCAAATAATAGTACGGTATTTGCCCAGCAAGGCATCACATAAAAACGCGCCGAACAAGGGCATAATGTACACGGCAGAGACGAACAAATGGAAATAGCCTTGTGCCTGCTGCTCGGACAATAGTGCCAATTGGCCTGATGGGTCGGTCAGGTATTGGGTCATGAACACCACTAAAATGGCGCGCATACCATAATAACTGAAGCGTTCTGCGGCTTCATTGCCTACAATGTAGGGGATGCCCAGTGGGATGTGTGGGGTTGCGGCGGGGTGTGTTTGGTAGTGGGGCATAAGCTTTTTGTTTTCAGAAGTTTCTTAACAGCAATGATGTTACGCAAAACGCTATGTGCCGGTAGTCTGGGTTTCGACTACGCTCAGCCAACATGCTGCGTATCATCAGCACATCATTTACTTGACCATCTGCATCAGCTTGCCATAACTGTCCACCACCTCATATTTGATTTGCCCCGAAGTGATGTTGGCAAAAAATTTCCGCGCACAGTCAATTTTACACTTCTCAATTTCCCTTAGCGCCAGTGATGACATCGAGCCTTTGGTTTCCGCAACAAAGTAGATATGCTTCACCGAACCTTCTTTAAACGAAATGGCCCAGTCCGGGTTGTAATCACCTACTGGCGTTGGGATGGCAAAACCTTTGGGCAATTTCGCATATACCACCACCTCAGCACTGCTGTCCAAATTTTGGACAAAGTCGCGCTCAATTTTGGAATCGGTAAAAACATAATCATAGATATGCCGCTTCAATTTGCCCCCTGTCTTGGTTAAATCCACCGTGCGCTTATCTTGGGTAAAAATATCCAGATCATATTTTTCCGTCAACGCATGGTAAGTCAGATGCTCAACAATGATGGTGGCTTTTTGCCCGTTGATCAGCTGCGACGCTTTGGCAATAAAATCTTCAGGATTCATTTTAAATTGGCTGAACACCGCAACATTAATTCCCTGCAAGATGCCCGCAAGGGTATGCCGGGTCAGTTGGGTATTTTCCGCCAGCCTGCCCAACAGGTCGTATTTGACGGCAGAATGGACAGAACCGTTATGCTGCTCTGTAATGGTTTCCGTCACCTTAAATGATTCGCCTTGTTTGACCGCATCATAGGTCGCCTCGTTCAGTTGCTCACCGTGCTTAATCGTGTACTGCAAGGCACTGACCCGCAATTGTTTGTCCAGTTCGGCCACACACTTCGCCACCAGCTCCGATGTGGCAAAATCGACCGCATAAGCGGCTTTTTTATTGATACGCGCCCACAGCGCCTTAAATTCTTGCTTGTCAAAATTAGCGTTAAGCCGATTGCTTTTTGTCATGCGTCCGTTGTCAATGCTAGGCAATTGCGCCTCACTAAAGACACTGTCAATCAGCTGGATGACCTGTTCCGCATGAGCCGCCAGTTCCGACGGCAATTCGGCAAGCTGGCCAGATTGCTTGGCATCGTGATAAGCGGACGTTATCTTGTCGTTATCGTCCGTGTAATCATGTTTAGTGAGGTAGCGGTAGATTTGCTTAGCCATTTGTGGTGTCACCTCAACATCACCCGTAGCCGTTTTAAGCACTTTGCCGGTAAAATATTGCTCATTAGCTAGGCGCGGACGCTCGGATAACGCCTCGCTCATGTCGCGTTGCAGTGCCGCTACAAAATCCGTATAACTTTCGCTGGTCACCACCGTCAGCACATTCACCTCATGCACCGTTGCAGGGTCATCCATACGCTCGCCTGTTTGGTTGACCGCTAGCCGCATACCGCGCCCCACTTCTTGGCGGCGGGACAAGCTATTATCGCTATGCTTAAGCGCACAAATGACAAATACGTTAGGGTTATCCCAGCCTTCGCGTAACGCCGAATGCGAAAAAATAAAACGCACCGGTTCGCCCAACGACAATAAGCGTTCCTTATCCTTTAAAATCAGATCGTAAGCATCCACATCATCGGTCTCAGTAGACCTTCTTCCGGTGACAGGGTCAACCAAGCGCTTAGATTTTTTATCAATCGAAAAATAACCCTGATGGGTTGTGGACACTCCAATACCGCGCAGATAAGTATTGTAGGGGTTATCGTCCAAGGTCAGGACTTCATTCAAGTGGCTGAGGTATTCCTCCTCAAACACCCGTGCATATTCGCCGGACGCTTCGCCGTTTCCGTCGTAACAGCGGTATTTGGCCACTGTGTCGATAAAAAACAGCGACAATACTTTAATGCCTTGCTGGAACAACAGCTGTTCCTTGTCAAAATGGGCTTTAATGGCTTCACGGATTTGGATGCGCCGCAACGCCTCTTCATTGACATCACCGGTGGCTTCGCCAGTCGTTAGCTCGACACCATTGGTAAAGCTCAGCGTATTGGTGTTGGCATCAATATCCGACACCACAAAACCTTGGTACTGATCCAGCCCGCCGGACAGGTGATACAAATTGTCGCCCCTGTTCAGCTTACGCAACACCCGTTTAATCCCCGATTTTTGTTTTATTTCCAGCTCAACCCGTACCATCGGTGGTTTGCTGGTTGATATATCAATACTGCCCAGATAAAGATAAGGGTTGGCGCCACCCAACCCTTTAACCGCAATGCCGCGCACCGCGATTTTTTTCACTAGCTTTTGGTTATAGGCATCCAGCGCGTCAAGCCGATGGATTTTGTTATGTTCGGTTTTGTGGGTGGCGGAGTAGCGTAAAATCATCAGCGGATTAAACTCGCGCAATGATTCCAATGTCTTGACCCCTTCCATTTTTTGTGGCTCATCCAAAATCAGGATAGGTCGGGTCGCTTTAAGCACATCAATTGGTTTGCGTGACTGAAAATCGTCCAGCTCATCATAAATACGGCGGTTATCCTTGCCACGGGTGTTAAACGCCTGCACATTAATCACCAGCACATTGATGTTCGCATCGGAAGCAAAGCTTTCCAGATTATGTAACTGTTTGGAGTTGTATATAAAAAACCGCGCCTTCTTGCCGTAATCCTGCAAAAAATGGTCGGCGGTTATTGCCAGTGACTGGTACACCCCTTCGCGGATGGCAATGCTGGGCACCACAATAATAAACTTGCTCCAGCCATAGCGTTTGTTCAGCTCAAACGCCGTTTTAATATAGCAATAGGTCTTGCCCGTGCCGGTCTCCATTTCAATATCTAAGTTAATGGCGCAGCCGGTTTTTTTATCATTGACCAAAGCGGCGGAAAGCGGCAAGTTTTGGCGGTGCTGGACTTTATGGATATTGTCCAACAAATGAACGGATGGGCTGATTTCCGTATTTCTGAAACAGGAATAGTCCAGCAAACTGCTTTGTCCGGCAGCGTTTGCTAGATCAGTATCCATGCCATATTTAAATTTAAAGCTGCCGGTTAAGGGTTGGCCCTTAAAGCAGTCTACGACCGATTCAACGGCATGAATTTGGTAGGCTTGGTGTTTGAATTTAAGTTTCATTATGATCTAGTATTTGTCTTTATCGAACGCTTAAGGTTTTTCGAAGTTCCCTAAAGTGTTTAAACTTGAGTTTATTGATTATTTACAGCAATGGCGTTAAAAATTTTCAGTTTTAATGCTTCATCGTCCATTTCTTCGGCGAGAAAGACGGTTATTATTTCGTGCAACAAATCCTTATCAATGCTACCCGCAGCGACGTGATAACTGATGTTTTCCATTTCTCTCAAAAATCGGCTAGTGCAATAAAGGGTAGTGGTTAAATATTAACTGGCATGTTCTAAATTATATTCATGTATAAAAAGTTGCAGTGCTATACGGTGGAAACAGTCCTTTTTGGAAAACGACAAAGATTTGCGGACGAACCGTGCGAGGCGTTGGCGGGGCGTATTGTTCCAGCGTTCGATGTGTGCGGTTTCCCCGGTCTCCTTGCCGACTGAGCGGTGGTTTTCACCAAACACCTTCTGGTGGGCCTGCCAAAAGTCGCTGTAGGTATGGGAGCGGCGGTAGGCTTCCGGGATACCGTCCCAGAGCTTTTGGCAACTGTCTGCGCTACGGTCGCCGGC